>CANOGI010000057.1 GCA_947565475.1 uncultured Eubacteriaceae bacterium | reverse complement strand
TCTTATGAAAATTTCTCCATCTGTCTGCCTTAACAGCGACTTGTTTAGTTTACCACACCATTTTTATTATGTCAAGGGCTTTTTTGTAAATTTATAAATTTTTTTAAGGAAACACATCATAATTCTATAAAATAGATTCTATATAATGTTTTCAGTACTAAAAAAACTCTCTAATTCGCGAAATTTATAAAATCATAATTGACACGCTATTGCCTTAATTCTTTAAATAAATATAGACTTTAAAAAAAAAATGTGATAAAATTTTATATTATAAAAAATAATCAGTTTATTATAATAAGTATAATGATAGATTTTAAATTGTGTTTATAATCAAAAAATCCATTAACAAAGGAGCTAATAAAATGTCGTATGATTTTCAGATGGTAAGAAAAGGATATAACCCCGATGAAGTTGACGCGTATATAGAGGAATTGGAAAATCAGCTTAATGAATATAAAGAGAAATCGTCAACAATAAATAAAGCCATAATAAACGCTCAGATAGCCGCCGACAATATAATAAAAGCGGCTCATTCCGAAACTGAGAAAATATTGTCTCAGGCTAAAAAAGAAGCTACAGACTTAAAGCAGGCCACGATAAATCAAATTAAATACTTAAAACTTAATATCGCCAACCAAAAAAACTTAATCAGCAACTTTCGCCGTGATTATGAGTTTCTAACGGAAAAATACTTAAATCCATTAGTAACCTCTGACACTGATAAAGTATTTGATAAATTAACGGAAATAGAACAGGCTATAGATGAAATCTCAAGTCCAGGCGACAACAGAGGGTATACCGGCGTCTCTTCCTCCCGCAAGCCGGAAAAAAAGTATATTCGAAGAGACAGCGATTTAGCGGAGCAAAAAAGAAGCGTTTCCGAAACTCCCCCTGAACCTCCCCGTGGAGATAAAGCGGAGATAACCGAACAAATCAATAATACAGAAAACAATGATGACGATTACCATTCAACCTCTCTCACTCTTGAGGAAACAAGGGAGCTTCTCTCATAAAAATTTATCGTGATATTTTAAAGGTGCGTCAATGAATAAAATAAACTATGATAAAAAACTTGAAAATGAAATACAAAAATTAAAGGAAGAAAATAAAATCCCGTCTCTTTTTCTTCATAGCTGTTGCGCGCCTTGTAGCAGCTATGTTTTGGAATATCTGTCTGATTTCTTTAAAATAACTGTGTTTTATTACAACCCTAACATATCCCCAAAAGAGGAGTTTATAAAAAGAATAGATGAACAGAAAAGATTAATAAGAGAGTTGCCCTCAAAAAATAAAATTAACTTTATAGAGGGTTTGTATGACAATGAAAAATTCGTATCGCTTTCAAAAAATCTTGAACATATGGAAGAGGGCGGGGAACGTTGTTTTAAATGTTATAGCCTTCGGCTTGAGGAAACAGCTTGCCTTGCGGCGGAAAATGGTTTTGATTATTTCACGACAACACTTTCCGTAAGCCCTTATAAGAACTCTGATAAATTAAATCTTATAGGAAAAAGCTTATCGGATAAATACGGAATAAATTACTTATATTCGGACTTTAAGAAGAAAAACGGCTATAAGCGCTCGATAGAGCTGTCAAGAAAATATAATTTGTACAGGCAAGACTACTGTGGCTGTATATACTCAAAAAAAGCGAGAGAAGAACAGCTTTTGTCAGCCTCAGATAAAAATATTTGAGAAAAAACATTCATCGTTTTCTCCTCATGAAAACATCATAGAGCGCTTTTATAGTGAACAGATTTTAAAGGAAGCAAAAAAATTATTTTACTTGCGTGGTCTGCAAATTGCAACGCAATTCGCTTGCCGACCAATAACATTTGCGTGCCCGCAAAATATTTTTTGAACTTTTTAAGTTTATTCACTATACACATTAGACCTGTTCGGTAACCTAAGCTGTGACGATTGACGAAAGATTTTTTTGTTAGGCAAAGTCAAATTTTTGCGGTAATACTTGGAAAGTCTTTCAAAAAAATTTGACAAAGCATAACAGAAAAAGACTCGTCAAGCGGTGCGGAAGAGATTATCGAACAGGTCTATTATAAGTCAAGACTACTCAAATTTTTTATAACAAAAATTATCGTAACCAACAGCGAAAGTATTCGCCTTTTTATTCAGCGTGAGGCTAGTCGCAAAACTTCGTTTTGCTGCCCGCCCTCGCGGCCTGATTCGAGCTCACACTAAATACAAGAATAAGTACCCCTCTTAGAAATCAATCGACTTCATCTGTCGGTTAAAATATTTGTCACGGAGCTATAAAGATGGAATTTAAAAACAGCGTAAATATAATTTTCAATGATAAAAATATAATAATAGTGGAAAAACCGGCTGGTATGCCGTGTCAATCGGATAAAACGGGAGATAGAGATATTCTCTCCTCCCTTTCTGAAAGCTTTTCATCAGAAATATTCTTAGTTCATAGATTAGATAGACCTATAGGCGGGATAATGATTTTTACCAAAAATAAAAAGTCCTGCGCTTTTCTCTCAGAACAAATCAAAGAAAAAACCTTTAAAAAGACGTACTTCGCTGTTGTGTGCGGAACTCCCACAAAAAGAGAGGATATATTAATTAATTATATAATAAAAAATCAAAGATTAAACCTATCAAAAGCCGTTCATAAAAACACGCCTGGAGCGAAAATAGCAGAACTTGGCTACAAAACCATAAATACCATAAAAACAAAAGACTATGGCGCTTTAAGTCTTTTAAAAATCGATTTAAAAACGGGAAGACACCATCAAATAAGGTTACAGCTTTCAAATGCCGGTTTTCCTATATGGGGTGATACAAAATACAATGTCGGTTTCAAAAGACACGGTTATGTAAAAACAGCCCTTTTCTCAAACTCAATAGAATTTACAAGCCCTACCACTGGCAAGAGGGTTAAATATGAAATATTACCGCCTGACGAGTTTCCCTTTAATATCTTTAAAAATTCCGAACAGATTATTAAGTAAAAAAATCACCCCACCAATTTCAGATTTATTTATAATACAACAGAGATTTTGCCTATGTTTCCTTTTCTCCGCTTTCCGCCTCGTGAAATTAATTTTATTTGTCCTTTTTTTGCTCATTTTCAAGTTGTTTGACTTGTATATCTTATTCTCCATTCCATAAAAAGAAAAATTTCTTTTTCTATATTAAGACCACTCGAATTTTTATATAACAAAAATTCTCGTAACCCACGGCGAAAACATTCGCCTTTATATTCAGTGGGAGCTCGCACTCTCACTAAATATAAGAGAAGTCCCCCACTTAAAAAACGGGGGACTTCTCTTATCGATTAAAAATCAAAACCTCTTAACCTGACAAACCCTTTTTTTATAATTAACGTAAGTTCAACAGAAATTTATAGTTAATGGAGCCTTTTTCTATCGCAAAAAGGTTCCAAACATCCAAAAACGCTCTTTAAGAATAAAAACCTTGAGGCTCTGCCTCATTCGCGCCAACTTAAAAGATTAAAACCGTGTGACGCTGTCCCACACCCGGAGGGCCTTTGAAAAGGCTTGACCTAAACTTTATAATGTAAAACTTTCGCTTTGCCTAATCTCAAAAAACGAAGTTTTTCGCAAAAGTTTTTTGCTTCTTTTTTTCAATAGGGCCGCAAAGAAGTGCGGGCGACGCCTATTAAAAAAAGTTTGACAAAAACTTCTGAGCAAAACTACATTTTGCTGTTATTTTTCATCGAACTCACGTTAATTACTATTCCTCTAAAAGATTTATCACATTATCAAAATAAATGGCGTCTGTTTTCTCTCTCCAATTTTTACAGGCTAAAACAGCCTGCTCCTTAGACGTCACAGTCATTTTAAGCTCCAGAATAATTTTCTCATTTTCATAAACCCCGCAGCTCACTACATAATTGCCGTCGCCTATATGAAAATAATTCGCTTTGGTGTCAAGCTCCTTTCGGACTTTGCTCTTCATTGTCAAAATATAGGAATCGACTTTTTCTATAATCTCTTTAGGAATTCTGTGAATAAAAAGAGAGAGAACCTTCTCTCCTTCGTCGGTACTTACATAAATAAGTTTGTCCGAATCTTTTATCTCTCTTATAAAATTACTTTTAACCATTTCAAAAATATAATTTTGCAAAGAAAAATACTCCACAGAATCTATCTCAAGGGCAAAACGGCAAATCTGCCCTTTAGACATAGGCATATTTATTTTGTGTAAAAGATATAATATAGTCAATTTGCTCTCTGCAAGTTTTTCAACTGATGATTCAAGCATAAATATACATTCCTTTTTAAAAATAAATTTTAACGCTAACTATATTATATAACATAATCTTAATAATAACAATCCAATTTTTCCGCTTTTAAATCAAAATATAATTCAAGTAACCTACGGCGAAAGTATTCGCCTTTGTATTTTCAGGGTAAACTTGCACTCACTCTAAATACAAAAGTAAGTACCCCCGCTTAAAAACGGAAACTTCCTCTGTCAGTTAAATAATAAAAAATCCCCCATAAGCTTAAAGATTACTCGTGTTTTTATATTAATAAAAACACTCTGAACCCACGGCGTTTTCCAACGCCTTTATATTCAGTCAAGCTTATACCCATACTGAATATAAGAGTAAACGCCCCCGCTTAAAAAACGGAAACTCACCCTGTCGGTTATCTAAATAATCTCACTTATGGAGGATTTTTTTATTTTCCTTTAGCTTCAAGTCTAATTAAAGCGCGCCTTAAAGCGAGCTCGGCTCTCGCGATATCAACACTGTCATCGTTACTCCGAATACGGTTTTCAGCTCTTTCCTTAGCGGCCATGGCTCTGCCCTCGTCGATTTCCTCAGGCCACTCCGCGGCGTCTGACAAAACAGTAATCCCTCTTTCGTCAACGCTCGCGAACCCGCCGAAAATAGTAGCCTTAACTTCATCCTCGCCGTTAATAATACGTAAGAATCCATAGTCAAGAGTAGTTGTTAATGGCTGATGACCATGCAAAATACCAATATCACCGATTGAGGAACGCATAATAACCATTTCGGCCTCTTCATCATAAAGCTCTCTTACCGGCGTAACAATACGTAATCGTATTTTATTTTCTGCCATATACATCACCCATTAATTATTTGTTTGCTTTAGCGACAACATCGTCTATGGTTCCGGCGTTAAGGAAATAGTTCTCCGGAATATCGTCGTGTTTTCCCTCAAGAATTTCTTTAAATCCTCTAACAGTCTCGGAAACCGGAACATACTGTCCGTTAAAGCCTGTAAATTTCTCAGCGACGAAGAACGGCTGAGAAAGGAATCTCTGAATCTTTCTCGCTCTGTTTACAGTGAGCTTATCTTCCTCCGAAAGCTCATCCATACCAAGAATAGATATAATATCTTGAAGTTCCTTGTATCTTTGTAAAATTGCCTGAACCTGCCTTGCCACCTGATAATGCTCCTCGCCTACTACTTGAGGGTCAAGAATACGTGAGGTAGACTCAAGAGGGTCAACCGCCGGATAAATACCAAGCTCAACTATAGAACGTGATAAAACTGTTGTCGCGTCCAAGTGAGCGAAAGTAGTAGCCGGAGCGGGGTCGGTAAGGTCGTCCGCGGGTACGTAAACAGCCTGAACGGAAGTAATGGAACCACTTTTAGTTGATGTGATTCTTTCCTGCAAAGTACCAACTTCCGTAGCCAAAGTAGGCTGATAACCAACGGCCGACGGCATACGTCCCAAAAGAGCGGAAACCTCCGAACCAGCCTGAACGAAACGGAAAATATTATCAACGAATAAAAGCACGTCCTGATTTTCCTCATCACGGAAATACTCCGCCATTGTAAGGCCAGTAAGAGCGATTCTCATTCTCGCCCCAGGGGGCTCGTTCATCTGTCCGAAAACAAGACTTGTTTTGTTGATAACGCCTGATTCCTGCATCTCATAGTAAAGGTCGTTACCCTCTCTCGTACGCTCGCCTACTCCGGCGAAAACCGAGAAACCACCGTGCTCAGTGGCGATATTACGGATAAGCTCCATAATGAGAACCGTCTTTCCAACTCCAGCTCCGCCGAACAAACCGATTTTACCTCCCTTTGAGTAAGGACAAAGAAGGTCTATTGATTTAATTCCCGTCTCAAGAAGCTCTGTCGCCGCCGCCTGCTCTGCGAAAGTAGGAGCGGTTCTGTGAATAGCCCATTTCTCAGAAACTTCCGGCATAGGGTTGTCGTCTATAGGCTGTCCGACAACGTTGAACATACGGCCCAAAGTCGCCTTTCCCACGGGAACACTTATAGGCGCCCCCGTATCCACAGCGTCCATGCCTCTTACAAGCCCGTCTGTAGACGACATGGCAATACATTTAACGGCATCGTCGCCGAGATGCTGAGCGACTTCAGCGACGATGGTTCTGCCCTCGTGTTCAATCTCAATAGCGTTGTACAAAGAAGGCATATTATCAGTAGAAAATTTAATATCCAATACGGCGCCGATAATCTGAATTATCTTGCCGACATTTTTTTCAGCCAAACGATTTCACTCCTTTTTTAATCATAAATACCGCTGCCGCCGACAATTTCAGTAATTTCCTGAGTAATTTGACCTTGTCTCGCTCTGTTGTAAAGAAGGTTAAGAGAATCAATCATTTCAGAAGCGTTTTCCGTAGCGGAATCCATAGCGGTCATTCTCGCCCCAAGCTCGCAAACGGCTGATTCTACCATAGCGCCAAAAATAACGGTATTAACATATTTAGGAATAACATATTCCAAAACGGCTTCCTCGTCAGGCTCGTAAATAGTGAGAGACTGCCCGGAAGAGTCGCCGTCGTCATTAGTAAACTCATTCACGTCAACAGGGAGAACTTTAATAACTTTAGGCTCGGAATAAAGAGTAGTGATAAATTCCGTATATGCTAAATAAATTTCGTCAGCCTCTCCCTTTGTAAATAAATCAAGTGCCAACTGTCCAATCTTTAAAGCGTCCGAGTATCCCGGTTTTTCGGAAATTCCCGTAAATGATTCGATTATTTTTATACCTCTTCTTTTAAAGAATTCCCTGCCCTTGCTCCCGACGGTAATGGCGGAAACGTTATTAACGTCGTCAGCGTGACTCATGGCGGCTTTGCTGACATTAGCGTTATAGCCTCCGCAAAGCCCCCTGTCGCCGGTAATAAGAATAATGGCTTTTTTCTTAACCTCTCTCTGCTCTAAGAAAGGGTGAGAAATCCCTTTAGAACCGTTTACAACGCCCGCGATAACTTTTCTTGTTTCCTGAAAGAAAGGACGAGTGTCCATAAGCCTGTTTTTTGCCCTTGTAAGCTTTGAGCTCGCGACAAGATTCATGGCTTTTGTAATTTGCTGGGTGCTATTGACACTTTTAATTCTGCGTTTTATATCACGCATTGATGCCATAATATCACCTCTCTATTATTTGAATTCCTTTTTAAAGCTTTCGATGGCTAAGCGAAGCTCGGCTTCATTTTCAGAGCTTAACTGTTTGGATGATTTAATATCGCTGAAAATATGATTATGTTTAGCCTCCATAAAGCTGAAAAATTCCGTTTCAAATCTTAAAACGTCCTCAAGCGGAATATCGTCAAGATATTTGTTTGTAACGGCGAAAAGTATAACAACTTCTTTTTCAACCTCTAAAGTCTTGTATTGAGGCTGTTTAAGAATCTCAACTATTCTCTGTCCGTGGTTAAGACGTTCTAAAGTGTCCTTGTCAAGGTCTGAGCCGAACTGTGAGAAACTCTCAAGCTCTCTGTACTGGGCAAGCTCAACACGGATAGGTCCGGCTATTTTTTTCATAGCCTTAATCTGAGCGGAACCGCCTACACGTGATACGGAAAGACCGGCGTTGATAGCCGGACGTATACCGGAGTTGAAAAGTTCGCTCTCAAGGAAAATCTGACCGTCGGTGATTGAAATAACGTTAGTCGGTATATATGCCGATATGTCTCCCGCCTGAGTCTCGATAATAGGCAGAGCGGTGATTGAGCCCCCGCCGTATTTCTCGTCAAGTCTGGCTGAACGCTCAAGAAGTCTTGAGTGAAGATAGAAAACGTCTCCCGGATAAGCTTCTCGTCCGGGCGGTCTGTGAAGCAAAAGGCTCATCGCTCTGTAAGCTACGGCGTGTTTTGATAAATCGTCGTAAATAATAAGTACGTCTTTGCCGTTTTCCATAAACTCCTCGCCTATGGCGCATCCTGAGTAAGGAGCGATAAATTGGAGAGGAGATGTGTCGCTCGCCGTAGCGACAACAACGGTAGTATAGTCCATCGCGCCTGTATCCTCAAGGTTTTTAACAATACGCGCGACAGTTGAGGCTTTCTGTCCGATAGCTACGTAAATACAAATAACGTCCTTGCCTTTTTGGTTAATAATAGTGTCAATACAAATAGCTGTTTTTCCTGTCTGACGGTCGCCGATAATAAGCTCACGCTGTCCCCGTCCTATAGGAACCATCGCGTCTATGGCTTTAATTCCTGTCTGAAGAGGAACGTCAACGCTTTTACGTGTGATAACGCCCGGTGCCACTCTCTCAATAGGTCTGAATTTATCGGTATTGATAGGCCCTTTCTCGTCGATAGGCTGGCCTAATGAGTTGACAACACGCCCAATCATGGCGTCGCCGACAGGAACAGAAGCGACCCTGCCAGTAAGCTTAACTGTGTCGCCTTCCTTTATTCCTTGGTCAGAACCTAATAAAACGACACCGATATTGTCTTCCTCAAGGTTCTGCGCCATACCGAACACACCGTTTTCAAACTCAAGAAGCTCGCCGCTCATCGCGTTATCAAGACCGTAAACTCTGGCGATACCGTCACCAACGTTGATAACGGTGCCCACTTCCGAAACGTCAAGTTTAGAAGTATAGCC
Organism: uncultured Eubacteriaceae bacterium; assembly: GCA_947565475.1. Lineage (GTDB taxonomy): Bacteria > Bacillota > Clostridia > Lachnospirales > CAG-274 > MGBC114079. The sequence continues at coordinate 2,206 of CANOGI010000057.1, read as the reverse complement.
TTTAATCTGTTCTTTAATAACAGAACTAATTTCTTCAGGTCTGATATTCATTACGAGTTACACTCCTTTACTATGCGAGATGAATATTCAAAAGCTGCTTTTTAAGGTCGTCTAATTGTTTTTTCACACTGCCGTCTATTACATGACCGGCAACCTTAATGCGAACCCCGCCTAAAAGACTTTCGTCCACGTCAGCCTGAATAAAAATCTGCTTATTCAAATTTTTAGATAATTTTTCTTTAATGCTTTCCGCCTGCTTTTCGCTTAATGGTTTAGCTGATGTCACAAAGGCCGTTTCTATGCCTTTGTGCTCCTTCACCTTTCTCACGAAAATCTCAAGGGCGTCGATAAGCTGGGCTTCCCTGTTTTTTCTGAAAATAACGGAAAAAAGCCCTAAAATCTCATCAGAAATCTTGCCTTTAAAGGCTTTTTCAAGAATAGAGAGTTTTTTCTCCCCCGAAATCTGAGGGTGGTCTAAAACCGTCAAAAACTCCTTGTCGCTTTTCATAGTATCGAGAACAAGTTTAACCTCCTCGTCGAAAACATCGATTTTAGAGGTTTCCAAAGCCAAATCAAAAAGAGCGTTCGCGTATCTTCCCGCGGCTAACTGAGCCATTTAACTTCCCCCAAATCGGATATAACCTCGTCGACCATTTTTTCCTGTTTCTCACGGTCGATAGCTTCGGCGACAAATCTGCTCGCCATAATTGAAGAAACTTCGATAATCTGCTTTTTGATTTCGTCTTTGGCTTTTTCCTGTTCTCTCTGAATATCGACCATAGCTCTGTTTTTAAGAGTCTCGGCCTCTAACTTGGCTTCGGCGATAATTTCCTGCTCTCTCTGAGCTCCTCTGTTTCTCGCCTCTGTCAAAATCATTTCTTTTTCCTTGTCAATGGCTCTAAGTTTTTCCTCATACAAGGCTTTCATTTTGTTCGCTTCTTTAAGCTGTCCCTCGGCTGAATTTATCTGCCCCTCTATTCTGTCTCGCCTCGCCGCTAAAAAGTTTTTAACAGGCTTATAAAGAAGATACGACATCACCGCGCAGAGGATAACCGTGTTCAGAAGCTGAAAAGCCAAATCTTTAAGCATGTTTATGTCCAAACTAAGTATAAAATCTTCCAAAAGACAAAAACCTCCTTCCGGTTTTAAGGTTTTAAATTATGACATACTATCCCCGAAATCACGATTAGCTGAGCATACCAACCAATGGATTTGCGAATAAAAGAATAATAGCGATAACCAAACCGTAAATACCTGTTGTCTCAGCGACAGCGGCTCCAAGAAGCATGGTTGACATAATAGTACCTCTTGCCTCCGGCTGACGTCCAACGGCCTCCGCGCCTTTACCAGCGGCGTAACCTTGCCCGATTCCGGGTCCGATACCGGCGATAACAGCCAAACCCGCTCCGATAGCGGAACAGCCTAAAACAAATGCCTGTGGGTCAATGCTCTGAAATTGATTTTCCATAATAAAAAGTCCTCCTTAAAAATAAAAAAGTATTTTAAATTAAGATAAAAAATTTTAATATCCGCCAAGTTAAAAGGCGGTGTCCGATAAGCCAAGAAAATAATTATCAGTTCTTCGTCTCATCGGGAATTTTGTCGGCGATAAATGACATACTAAGCATAACAAAGATGAAAGTCTGCAAGAAGCCGGCAAAAACGTCAAAGTAAACATGAAGCGCAGCGGGGATTCCCACTTTTACATAAGCGGGTAAAGTATAAAACAATCCCATAATGATAGAACCGCCAAGGATATTACCAAAAAGACGGAAACTCAGTGAAACAGGAGTCGCCAGTTCGCTGATAATATTCATAGGCAGCCAAAAAGGAAACGGGTCTAAATAGCCTTTAAAGTATTCTTTTCTTCCTTTAAAAATTCCCATAAAATGGATAAGAAAGAAAGTCGAGAAGCCAAGGCAGGCGGTTGTCGCCAAATCTGCCGTGGGCGCTCTGAATCCTAAAAGACCAATAAGATTAGAGATTAATATAAAAGCGAATACTCCAAAAAACCAGTTACCGAAATAGCTGTATTTATTTCCCATATTCGAGCTTACAAAGTTATCCATAGCCTCTACAATGGCCTCAATAAAATTTTGGAAACCCGTGTTGGGAACCGCCTTGAATTTATTCAGCTTAATCCTTACAATAATAGCGAAAAGAAATAAACAGCCCATTATAATCCATGTGTTCATATGGGTATATG
>CANOGI010000056.1 GCA_947565475.1 uncultured Eubacteriaceae bacterium | reverse complement strand
GGAGGGGGGTATACAGAGGCTTTTAATGAGGTTATAAAAAGAAATATTGAGGCGGAACAAAAAAGCGTGAACAGCGACAGTGAGATTAATCCTGAGAGAAAAAAAGAAATTTTAAGGAAGATTAAAGAATTTATTAAAAATGAAAGAAACAGTTTTTTATTTTACGAGTATTTAAGGGGGATTTGCGATAACGAGAAATTTAGGATAATTTTAAAAAAAGTATCGGACGACTGCGAGACGGCAAAAAATATTTATACCAAATTTTATAAGGAAAATTTTGAGGGGGAAATTTTAATTGGAAAGAGCAATGTAAACGAAAGCGTAAATTTTGTTGACGGAGTGTTATGGGCTGTTGAGGTGGAGAGCGGTTCTATTTTTAATATCTCGGAATTTGTCAAAGATTTTAATATAACAGAAGGAAGATTTAACCGTGTGTTATTTGGGAAAAGCGCCAGAATTGGGTATTTAAATTATATATTGCTATCGGGATACAGATAATGTTTGTCTACTCAGGGTTGTATCTATAGTGGATTTCTTTAGAAACTACGTTATTAAGGTAATTTATAATAAAATATTTGTTTTCAAGGCGCGCTATGGGAAAATTAATTTTTTTTGTTGGCAAAAATTAATTTATATGATATAATTTAGTGACATAAAAATTTAATTATAGGTTTAGGAGGATTTTTAAAATGAAACATATTAAAACTTTAAACACAAAATTACTTAAAAATACTGTAGCTAAAGGCGGATGCGGTGAATGCCAGACTTCTTGTCAGTCTGCTTGCAAAACTTCTTGTACTGTCGCTAATCAATCTTGTGAAAACAATTAAGGAAAACGACTGATACAAGCGATTATAGCGACTTATTAGATTTTCAAGTGTGAAATAATAAAATAATTTCTGATATATCAAGTTTTATTAAAATTTGCCTGCTAATTTTTTTATTGTTTCGCTATAATCTGAGAAATTATTTTTAATAATTATTAAATTATCGTTTCCCTGAGTTTTACATGGACTAAGGAGCCATCGGCTTAAACAGCCGGCGGTTCCTTAGAGGATTTTGCCGTTACCGCTTTAAACAAATGCCGTGTACAGGCAGGGAAAGCGGTATTTTTTTCGATTGTTTTCTGAAAGGAGTAACATTATTATGATACATAAATACAGTATGAACGGTTTTAATATTGTATTGGATGTAAACAGCGGCGCCGTTCATGTTGTTGATGATATTGCATTTGAGGTTTTGGATTTTTATAAAGAAAAAAGCGAAAATACATATGAGATTATAGAGGCTTTAAAGGATAAATACTCAGAGAAAAGTATTATGGAGGCTATTGAGGAAATCTCAGAGCTTGAGAAAAATGATACGCTTTTTTCAGAGGATATTTATGAGGATGTTATACCAAAAATAGAAAAGAGGAACCCTGTTGTCAAAGCGTTATGCCTGCATGTGGCCCACGACTGCAACCTTAAATGCGGGTATTGTTTCGCCGAGGAGGGTGAATATCACGGAAAACGTTCTCTTATGAGCTTTGACACAGGGAAAAAGGCTATTGATTTTCTTATTAAAGCTTCCGGCGGGAGAAAAAATCTTGAGGTCGATTTTTTCGGCGGGGAGCCTTTAATGAATTTTGACGTGGTTAAACAAATTGTCGAGTACGCCAGAAGCGTTGAAAAGGAAAATAACAAAAATTTCAGGTTTACTATTACCACAAACGGTATTTTATTAAACGATGATATTTTAGAATATATTAATCAAAATATGCACAATGTTGTATTAAGTATTGACGGAAGAAAAGAAGTAAACGATAAGATGCGAGTAAGAGCGGACGGGCGAGGGTCTTATGACACTATCGCGCCTAAGTTTAAAAAGGTAGCTGAGAGCAGGAATCAAAAGGATTATTATGTAAGGGGCACTTTTACAAGAAACAATCTTGATTTTTCAAAAGACGTGCTTCATTTGGCTGATTTGGGATTTAAACAGATTTCTGTGGAGCCTGTTGTAGCTGATGAAAAAGAGACTTATTCTTTGAGAAAAGATGATTTGCCTGTACTTTTTAAAGAGTATGAGAATCTCGCTAAAGAGATGATTAAGAGGAAAAAAGAAGGCGGGAGCTTTAATTTTTTCCATTTTATGATTGACTTAACAGGTGGTCCGTGCGTCACAAAAAGACTTGTCGGCTGCGGTTCTGGAAGTGAGTATCTCGCCGTTACTCCTGAAGGCGATTTGTATCCATGCCATCAATTTGTCGGTATGGAGAGGTTTAAAATGGGAAATGTCAGCAAGGGAGATGTGAACGGGAAAATAAGAGCGGAATTTGAGAATTGTAACGTTTACTCAAAACCTGAGTGTAAAAAATGCTGGGCTAAATTTTATTGTAGCGGAGGCTGTATAGCTAATTCATTTAATACAAACGGTGATTTTATTACACCATATGAAATAGGCTGTGAGCTTCAAAGAAAAAGAACGGAGTGCGCTATTATGATAAAAGTCGCCGAAAGCTGAAATTTTTATTGACGTTTTTGGTTTTACGTAATATAATGAAATACGTGATTGATTTATGGATAGACAATAAAGGAATGAACAGATAATATTTAACCGGCAGAGGAAGTTCCCTGATTTTTAAGAGAGGGGTACTTACTCTTGTATTTAGGGGGAGTACAGGCTCACTTTGAATGCAAAGGCTAATACTTTTGCCGTCGGTTACGAGAATTTTTGTTATACCAAAATTCGAGTAATCTTGACTAAAGATTTTATAAAGGAATTCTTTTATTGACTTATACTAAAAAATTTCATGAATTGCCCTAATAAAAGACGCGTGGATATTATTATTTATGTTTAGGTTGATTAATTGTAATTAACCGCTGGTTATTTCTTTCTCAATAATTATTATATCTGATGGGAAAGCGCTATACAAGGTTACTTCAAAAAAGAAGAGACATGTCTTGTAAATTTTATTAATTTGGAGACGTTGCCTTTTTTATTGGAAATGGCAAAACGTTATTGAAACTTAAAAGCGGTAAAATGATTTACGTATGGCTGTGTTCTATTTTTTAGTGTGGATTTTATACAGTTTTCAAATTAAAACTTCATATAGAGGCGACTATAAAAAATTTATTATTTATAGTACAAGCTTCTTATAAATAAAAGGAGGAAAACTAAAAAATGAAAAGGAAAAATATGATTATACTTATTATACTTTTAATTGCCGCCCTGGGGATGAGCGCTATTTCTTATTTTGGTATAGACGCTCCGGAGCTTGGACTTAACAAAACTCTTAGCGCGGAGAATATTAAAAAAGGTCTTGATTTAAGCGGCGGTGTTTACATTGTTTATCAGGCGAAAGATTCGGAGGGAAACTTAATGAGTGATCCTTCTGGTGATGATATGAGCGCCGCGTCGCAGCTTTTAAGGACAAGATTAGACCTTAGCGGGTGGACTGACGGGGAAGTTTCAATAGAAGGTGGAAACAGGCTTAGAGTTGAGATTCCTGGTATTGACAACGCGGAGGAAGCTATAAAAGGTATTGGACAGGCCGGAGTGCTCGCTTTTCTTGATGAGACGGGAAATGTTGTGGTAAGCGGTGACAAAGTGGCTAACGCCAGTGTTGGAATAAGTGACAGCAGTACGGGAAAAGCTGGATACTACTGCATAAACCTTGAGTTTAACTCTGAGGGGGCGGGAGATTTTAAAACGGCTACGGAGAATAATATTGGCAAGCCTATTTATATTACGCTTGACGGCGTTCCGCTTTCATGGCCAACCGTACAAAACGTAATTCCAAACGGTCGAGCTACTATTACTGGTGAGTTTGGCAAGGAAGAGGCTACAACTTTAGCTAATCTTATTAATTCTGGTTCACTTCCTTTTTCTCTTGAGGTTATAGAACAGCAAAGTATAGGCGCCACTCTTGGAGCGGACGCTTTGAGCACAAGTTTATTCGCTGGACTTGTGGGTATCGCTCTCGTAATTATATTTATGATTATTTTTTACAGAGTTTCCGGCGTTGCCGCTGACTGGGCTCTTATTATTTATTTATCAGCCGAGCTTATAATACTTAACGGTCTTAATATTACCCTTACTTTACCAGGTATAGCGGGTATTATCCTTTCTGTTGGTATGGCTGTTGACGCTAATGTTATTATATTTGAGAGAATAAAAGAGGAACTTTCAGCGGGAAGAACACTGAGACTCGCTTTAGAAAACGGTTTCTCAAGAGCTTTTCCGGCTATCGTTGACAGTAATATTACAACCCTTATCGCCTGTGCCGTGCTTTTCTGGCTTGGAACGGGTCCTATCAGAGGATTCGCTCAGACTCTCGCTATAGGTATCGTTTTATCTATGTTTACGGCGTTGGTTATCACGAGATTTATAGTTAAAGGTTTTGTCGGGGTAGGTATTAAAAATCCAAAGTTTTTTGGCGGTAAATAGGAGGTTGGACTGATGAACATTATTAAAAATAAAATGATATATTTTATTATCTCGGTTGCTGTTATTTTAATCGGAATAGGTTTTATGGCGTTTAACTACTCAAACGGAAAAGGTCTTTTTAACTTTGATATTCAGTTTATCGGCGGTACGTCGATTACGGCTAACAATCTTGGAGAGGGTTTTAGCAACGACGATATATCAGCCATTATTTCAGAGGTTATTAACGAGGAGGGTCAAATCCAAAAGGTTGGGGACACAAGCGTTAATATTAAAACAAAATCTTTAGATGATACTCAAATTACTGATATTAAAAATAAAATCCATGAAAAATATGGTATAGAGGACAATACTATAGAGGTTACGACCATAAGCGCCACTATAAGCGGCGAGATGCAGGAAAAAGCCTTTCTGGCGGTTGCCGTGTCATGTATCGCTATGCTTGTATATGTTTCTTTAAGATTTCGTGATTTTAAAATAGGGGCGAGCTGTATTATAGCTCTTCTTCATGACGCTTTAATAGTTCTCGCTTGTTACGCTATTTTTAGGATTCCTTTGAATAACTCTTTTATAGCCGCTATTCTTACTGTTTTGGGTTACTCGATAAACGCTTCTATCGTTATTTTTGACAGACTTCGCGAGAATAAAAGAAGACTTGGCTCAAGGGATAGTGAGAATGTTATGAATATAAGTATTAAACAGTCTATGCGCCGTTCACTCTATACATCTTTGACAACGTTTTTTACTATTTTATCTCTTTATGTTTTTGGTGTGCAGTCGGTTAAAGAGTTCGCTCTGCCTATAGTTGTAGGTATTATTTGCGGTACGTATTCTTCTGTGTTTTTAGCAGGTTCTTTATGGTATATTTTTGACTCTTTTAAAAAAAGACCTAAGACAAGCAGATAAGACGCTTAATACCGTTTAATTAATTTTTAATTATGGATGTTACAAAAGGGGTTGTTGTTGTTTGCAGCAACCCTTTGATTTTGAAAGGATTGTTTTTTATGACGGTATGGACTTTAAGAAAAAGCCGGATTGATGTGAGAAAAATGTCGGAAGACCTTAATATAAGTCCGATTTTGGCTCAAATTTTAGGAAACAGGAATATTTTTTCTAGGGATGCCGCTGAATTGTATATAAAACCGAGAATTGCCCTTATGCGGGATACTTTTTTAATGAAAGATGTTGAGAAAGCCATAAAAATTATTATACGGGCGAGAGATTTAGGAAAAAAGATTTTTATTTACGGTGATTATGATGTGGACGGTATTACAAGTACTGTTATTTTGTATAAAGCGTTAAAACAATTTGGGTGTAGTGTGGAGTATTATATACCTAACAGACGGTTTGAGGGATATGGCCTTAACAAAAACTGTATTACGGCGATGAAAGAAAGAGGATGCGACATTGTTTTTACCTGTGATAATGGCATTACGGCTATTGACGAGGCTTTATATATAAAGGAGCTTGGTATGGAATTTATTATTCTTGACCACCATGAGCCCGCTTTTTCTGAAGATGGGGAGGATATTATTCCGGACGCCGACGCCGTTATAGATTGTAAGCGAAAAAAGTGTTCTTATCCTTTTAAAGCTCTATGCGCCGGTGGAATGGCCTATAAATTTATAAAAGCTCTTTTTGAGTATTCAGAAACAGAGCTTAAAGGAGACGCTGAGCTGTTTGTTTTTGCCGCTATTGCCACAGTCTGCGATATTGTTGATTTACGTGATGAAAACAGGATTATTGTAAGAAACGGTCTCAGGATATTGAATTCAGGCAGGAGAATGAATCTTGGAATAAAAGCTTTACTTGAGTGTCAGGGACTTAAAAAGAGAATTACGGAAGAAACTCTTGGGTTTATTATAGGCCCATGTATAAACGCCTCGGGAAGGATTGAGAGCGCTATATGGGCGGTTGAGCTGTTTTTAGAAGAAGATTATGAGAAGGCTCTTGAAAAGGCGAGAGAGCTTATAAAGATAAACGAGGAAAGAAAGAGAATAACTTCAGAGGGCTATGAAAGCGTTATTTGTAAGATTGAGAATTCCGATATAAAATATGACAAGGTTATAGTAGTTTATGATGAGAATGTTGATGAGAGCGTTATGGGAATTGTAGCGGGCAGAATTAAAGAACACTATTACAGACCTGTTATTGTCATTTCAAAGGGAGAGGAGTTTGACAAAGGCTCGGGAAGGTCTATTGAGGGATACAATATATTCGAGAATCTTTCCGCTAACAAGGAGCTGTTTGTTAAGTTTGGCGGACATAAAATGGCGGCTGGACTATCTATTGAGCGTGAGAATATTGAGATTTTAAGAAAAAGGCTTAATGAAAACTGTTCTCTTACTGAAAAAGAGCTTACGGAAGTTATAAGAATAGATAAAGCGATTTCACTTTCAGACATAACTCTTGAGCTTGCCTGTGAGCTTGAGCTTATGAGGCCTTTTGGGCAGGAAAATCCTCAGGCTTTATTCGCTACAAAAAACGTTATTGTAAAAAATATCAGATATGTTGGGGCAAACGGCAATATTATTCAATTTGTTTTTTCTGACAAAGACGGCAACGATGTTAGGGGAATTTCTTTTAGAGGATTTGAAAAATTTAAAAAATATGTTGAGGATAATTTTGAGGATGACTTGAAAGAGGAAATTTTCGGCGGTTTTATAAAAAACGCTGTTTTATGCCTTGATATTGTTTACACAATCGAAATAAACGAGTATAATGATAATAAAAATGTACAACTTATTTTAAAAGATTTTAGAAAATCCGGTATCTGATTTATAGTTAATGGAGGTAAGGAGCTACGAAAGGCGGCAAAGTTAAAAATTATTTTCTATAGTGGCGATATAGGAGTAATATATTAAAAATAACAGTGTGTTGAAAATGATTTTTAGCCGTTTATATAAAGGTATATCCTTTGTGTGATTTGTTTATTTTTAAATTTTGGTATGTGTAAATAAATTTATGAGCGGTTTTGAAAAGAATGGGGCGGATTATATAAAATGACAAGATTGATTTGGAGGCGGGTTATAGCAATATGAATTATAATATAAGCGAGTATATAATCAGAGCCTATATTTCCGACGGAGAGACTTTTATAAACGGTAAAAAGGATTTTGAGGAAGGAAAAGTTATAAACGCTAAGATTGTGGATTTAGACGATAAGGTTATTTCTGCCGATGTTGATGGTAAACATGGGAAAAAGTATTCTGTTAAAGTTTTTTTTGACAGCGGAGGAGATATTTTAAAAACACTGTGCACCTGCTGTAAAAATAAATGCAGACATACTTCCGCTGTTTTATTTAAAATTATCAATTCATCAACAGTTGAGAAGAATAAAAATTTAAATAACTCAAAGGATTGTATTTTTAAAAGATTATCAGATGATTTAAAAAAACAGAGTTTTTTTTACAGCAATTTAAAAATTAAAAAGAAAATTTCGATTTATCCTGTTTTAAAGCTTACAGATGACAATAGATTAAGCGTGGGATTTGTTGTGGGAGACAGAGTACGTTATATTGTTGAGAATATTTTGGATTTTTTGAAAAAAGTTAAAGGCAATGAGGATTATTATATTAATAAAAACACATTTTTTAAAGTATCTGAGCTTAAAAAGGAAGTTTTTAAGTATATAGATTTTATCGAAAGGCAAGTTTTAGATTTTAAGGATTTTTCTGATAATGAGGAAGCTTTTTCAGGTGATAATTTTATTTTGAGCAAGCGTGGAACGGATGACTTCTTTGATATAAACCAAGGAAAAGAGGTTATTTGGAAATCTTTTCCCAATAAAGTTTTATTTTCCGACGACAAAATTAATTTTCATATACGTTTGGAAAAAGAAGATAATAAATTTTTATTATGCGGAAAGAATTTGAGCTTTAAATTTATTGAGGGACTCGCTTTTGGTTATATATTGTCGGAAAATATTTTTTATAGAGTTGACAAGAGAAAATTTGATGTTATAAAAAAGGTAAACGACGCTTTTTTTATGACGGAGGATAATAAAATAGCTTTTTTTGAAAATGATGTAGCTGAGTTTGTAAATTATATTGTTCCGGTTTTTGAGAAAAACGATATCCTTGAGAATATTGGCGATGTTTACGGTGTTTTGGGCGTTTCAGAGCCAAAAGCCGAGTTTTATATTGAATCGGACGGAAAAGACGTATTTTTGGAAGTTAAATATATTTACTCTAATTCTCTTTATTTTGAGGGGTTTTTAAGAAATAAAATTGAAAGCTTGATTTTTGACATGGGTTTTGAGTACGAGTTTAATGACAATTATCGTATGGTAAATGAGGAAGACATATTTCAATTTTATTATACAAAAGTTGAGGATTTGAAAAATTTTGGCGAGGTTTTTCTTTCTGAGAGTTTTAAGAGGGTAAAGATTAAATCGTATAAAAATGTTTTGGGCGGTGTTAGAGTTTCAGGAGGATTTTTAGAAATTGATTTTGATTTAAAAGATTTTGATTTTGACGAGCTTCAGGAAATTTTAAACGCTTATAAAATTAAAAAAAGGTTTTTCAGAATGAAAAACGGCGCTTTTATCGACCTTACAAAAGGCGATATTGAACCTATGTTTGATATTATTGATGGGTTTGATTTGACAAGAAAAGATTTGGAAGATAAAAGCAAGCTTTTAATGCCTATATATAACGCTTTATATCTAAATGAGATTATTACAAGAGGAGATTATAAAATAAAGACAGACAATGTATATGACGATATTATTGAAAGATTTAAACGCGTTAAAAATCAATTTGAGGTGCCTAAGGAACTTTCATCGGTTTTAAGGGATTATCAGAAAAAGGGTTTTTTTTGGCTTAAAGCGCTTTCGTCTCTTAATTTTGGAGGAATTCTCGCTGATGATATGGGTCTTGGAAAGACTATTCAGATTATCTCAGTTATATTGTCCGAGAAAGAAAAGAGGCAATCTATTATAATTTGTCCTACCTCTCTTATTTATAATTGGGAATCTGAGATAAAAAAGTTCGCTCCGTTAATGGAGAGGAAAGTTGTCGCCGGAGCGCCTGATGTAAGAAAAGAAATTATTTTAGAGGAGAATTTTTCTGGAGTTTTTATTACTACTTACGATTTGCTTAAACGAGATATTGAGTATTACTCTGATTTTAACTTTAAATTTATTGTGGCTGATGAGGCTCAAAATATAAAAAACTCTTTTACAAGAAACGCCAAAGCAGTTAAAACCCTTAAAGGAGATGTGAAATTCGCTCTTACAGGGACGCCTATTGAAAATTCTCTCACAGAGCTGTGGTCCGTTTTTGATTTTATTATGCCGGGATATTTAGGAAGCCGAAAAAAATTTAAAATGGATTTTGAGAACCCTATCGCTAAATATAACGATGAAAGTATTTCGGACAAGCTTAGAAGAAAGACTATGCCGTTTATTTTAAGAAGGATAAAGAAGGACGTTTTAAAAGAGCTTCCGGAAAAAAGTGAAAAAATATTATACTGTGATATGACTTCTGAACAAAGAAAGTTATATACCGCTAATCTTATAAAGGCAAGAATGGAAGTTGACAAGCTCATTTCAGAGGGTGGATTTGATACGAGGCGAATTAAAATTTTATCTTATATAACAAGGTTAAGGCAGTTATGTTGTCATCCATCGTTGTTTATTGGTGAGTATGAGGGAGGAAGCGGAAAACTTGAGCTTGCCCTTGAGACAATAGAGAATGTTTCAGAGAACGGACACAGAGTTTTGCTTTTTTCACAATTTACCTCAATGTTAAATATTATAAAAGATGAACTTAATAAAAGAAAGATTGACTTTTTTTACCTTGACGGCTCTACACCTTCTTTTGAGAGAACGGAAATGTCAAAGAGATTTAACGGAGGCGAAAAAGATGTTTTTCTTATTTCTCTTAAAGCGGGAGGTACAGGACTTAATCTTACGGGTGCTGACGTAGTTATTCATTTTGATCCGTGGTGGAATCCCGCTGTTATGGAACAAGCTTCTGACAGGGCTTATAGATTTGGGCAGATTAAAAATGTTCAGGTTTTTTATCTTGTAACTAAAGAAAGTGTGGAGGAAAAAATAATTGTACTCCAGGAAAAGAAAAAAGAGCTTATTAAGTCTATTATTTCGGACAGCGGGGAAATTATTATTGATAAAATGACAAAGGAAGATGTTATTGAGATTTTTAGAGAATAGTGTTTTTGTACTTTTTAATTTGAGGTGATGAAAATGGATTTTGAAAAAGAACTTTTGAAAATAGGCTCTTTCTTTACAGAGAAGTTTTCAAAAGCTTATTCTGATATAAAACGGCAGGGAAAAACAAAAGTTTTAGAATACTTTTATTCTATATACAGAAAATGGTACTATTCCGCTTTTTTTGATGAGAATATTCTTTCTCCCGCTCATATTGTTTACAGAATTAATACTGATAAAAACGATGGAAATTATTTTGTGCCTGTTGTAAAGATTAAATCAAAAAGCAGGTTTAACGGGTTTGACGTCAAAATTTTACACTATACAACGTATAATCACCCTATTATTGATGATTTGAGAGTTTTTGCCGACGGTATTGAGGTAGTTAATATTGACAATAATGGTATTGTAATAGATGGGGATATAGAAAAGGTTTTAAACTCAATAAGTATTGACGATAAATTTTATCTAGAGTATCTTTTATATTTTGGCACCAGACTTAAAATATTTAAAAAAATGACGT
>CANOGI010000055.1 GCA_947565475.1 uncultured Eubacteriaceae bacterium | reverse complement strand
CGAGAAAGCCGCACGCTTTGTCCGCTTTTGTGATTGTTTTAATATTCCCATTCTTACATTGACAGACGTCGTCGGATATGAAAAAAACGCTTTGGAGGAACAAAAAGGAATAATAAAAAACAGCGCTAAACTTATTTCCGCGTTTATACACGCTACAGTTCCAAAAATAAACGTAATTTTAAGAAACGCTGTAGGAAGCGGATACCTCCTTATGAACAGCAAAACAACGGGAGCGGATATAATTTACGCGTGGCCCTCAGCTACTATATCCGCTTTAAGCAAGGAAAGCGCTGCCGAGATTTTTAAAATGAGTGAAAAGGAATACGATACCGTTACATCGCCATATTATTATGCCGAAAAAGGACAAGTAGACGGTATTATAATTCCCGCGGCTACAAGAAAAAGAATTATCGCCGCTATGGAAATGTTATTTAATAAAAGAAACGTAACTCCGGATAAAAAACATAATAGTATTTAGAAGGGGTGATTTTTATGGATTGGTCAAATTTCGGAATCGCTAACGGATTATATGTAGTAATCATAGGATTTGGAATGGTATTTTTAATCTTATGTATTATCTCTTTTATACTTGGTTTATTTTCTTTCGCGCATAAATTAAGTGAAAAAAACAAAGCCAATAAAAAAGCAAAAATTTCTGAGACAAAAAATGTTGTAATTAATTCAGAACCTGAAAAGAAACCAGAAGATGATTTAGAGCTTGTGGCAGTAATAACAGCAGCGATAGCGGCATCAATGAGTACAACATCCGATAACATCATTGTACATTCTATAAGGAAAACCTCAAATTGGAATAAAACGGCTATTAGTGAAAATCTTAAAAATTTTTATCAATAAAAAATATCAGTTTATAAAAACACAAAATTAAATATTAAAGTTTTTTAGGAGGATTTTAATTATGAGAAATTTCAAAGTTACAGTAAATGGAAATACATACGACGTAACCGTAGAAGAAGCCGGCGTGACCACCTCACCGACGCAGTCTCACACAACTTCCATGCCGGTTTCAGCTCCCGCTCCAAAAGAGACCCCTTCAGCTGGAGGCGAAGGCAATATCAAAGTAAAAGCGCCTATGCCTGGAAACATTGTTGATATAAAAGTCTCTGTGGGAGATAAAATCGAGGCTAATTCTGTTGTCGTAGTTCTTGAGGCGATGAAAATGGAAAATGAGATTGTTACGCCTTCTTCCGGAACAGTCGTTTCTGTCAATGTAAGTAAAGGTTCATCTGTTAATACTGATGACGTCCTTATTACAATTTCTGAATAGGAGGTTATCCTATGGATTTTTTAGTTGACTCGATTAGTGGATTTTTAAACAACTCTGGATTTATTCAGTTCTTTGAGCCTGAGGGATATAAATTTCTTATAATGATCATTGTATCTTTATTTTTTATGTATTTGGCTATAGTAAAAAAATATGAGCCACTGCTTCTTTTACCTATAGCTTTTGGTATGCTTCTCGCTAATCTACCGTTAGCGGGACTTATGAACCCTCCCACCGAAACTGAGAACGGAGGGCTTTTATGGTATATTTTCCAAGGCGATGAACTCGGAATTTTTCCTCCATTAATTTTTTTAGGCGTAGGAGTTATGACGGATTTTGGTCCTTTAATAGCAAACCCTAAAAGTCTTCTTCTTGGAGCGGCGGCGCAGTTTGGTATATTCACAGCTTTTTTAGGAGCGTTACTTATTGGTTTCACCCCTCAAGAAGCGGCGTCAATAGGAATAATTGGAGGAGCCGACGGACCTACGGCTATTTATACAACAACTAAGCTCGCTCCACATATTTTAAGTACGATAGCGGTAGCGGCTTATTCATATATGGCGTTGATACCAATTATTCAACCTCCTATAATGCGTGCCCTAACAACAAAAAAAGAGCGAGCTATTAAAATGGAACAATTAAGAACCGTTTCAAAAACTGAGAAAATTATTTTCCCTATAGCCGTTACGATTTTAGTTATATTAATTCTTCCGTCAACAGCATCTCTTATCGGCATGCTTATGCTCGGAAATCTTTTCAAAGAATGTGGTGTAACTGAAAAACTCGCTCAGCATGCTTCAGAGGCGATGATGTATATTATAAGTATTTTTATAGGCATAACCGTTGGAGCCACAGCGAAAGCCGATACTTTCCTTACAGCTAAGACCCTTGGAATTCTGGCTCTCGGTTTATTCGCTTTTATAATTTCAACCGCCGCTGGCGTTATATTTGGAAAAATTATGTGTAAACTTTCAAAAGGAAAAATCAATCCTCTTATCGGCGCCGCCGGCGTCTCAGCCGTTCCCATGGCAGCTCGTGTCGCTCAGAACGTCGGAAAAGAGGAAAACCCAAACAATTACTTACTTATGCACGCAATGGGCCCGAACGTCGCCGGCGTTATAGGTTCCGCCGTAGCGTCGGGTATATTCTTGTCAATGTTTAAATAATTTCGGAGGTATAAAAAATGGCTAAAGTTAAAATTTCAGATTCAACTTTACGTGACGGTCAGCAATCTCTCATCGCTACAAGAATGAGAATTGAGGATATGTTGCCTATTTTAGAAAAAATGGATAAAGTAGGCTTTGAGTCCATGGAAGTTTGGGGAGGAGCGACATTTGACTCTTGTCTTAGATATTTAAAAGAAGACCCCTGGGAAAGGCTCAGACAGATTAAAAGTTTAGTAAAAAATACAAAACTACAAATGCTTTTAAGAGGTCAAAACGTTTTAGGATATAAAAATTATGCTGACGATGTTGTAGAGGCTTTTGTCGAAAAAAGTATAAAAAACGGTATAGATAAAATAAGAATATTTGACGCTTTAAACGATAAAAGAAATCTTATAACCGCAACAAACGCCACGAAAAAAGCTGGAGGACACGCTCAGCTCGCTATTTCTTATACATTAAGCGACGTACACACTCTTGACTATTATGTAGAGCTCGCTAAAGAATATGAGAAACTCGGAGCAGATTCAATCTGTATAAAAGATATGGCTGGATTGCTCTTGCCTATGGCCGCCTATGACCTTGTAAAAGCGTTAAAACAAACAGTAAGCATACCTATAGAAATTCACAGTCACTATACAAGTGGTGTCGCCGGTATGACTTATCTTAAATCTATAGAGGCAGGCGCTGATATTATAGATACGGATATGTCGCCATTCTCAATGGGTACGTCACAACCGGCTACAGAAGTTATGGTCGGCGCTCTTAAAGGAACAGAATACGATACAGGTCTTGATGATAAACAATTAAAAGAAATCGCCGATTACTTCCGCCCAATGAGAGAAAAAGCTTTAGAAAGCGGACTTTTGAGCACAAAAGTTCTTTCTGTGGATATAGCGACTTTATTATATCAAGTTCCTGGTGGAATGCTTTCTAATCTTGTTTCCCAACTTAAAACACAAAAGGCTGAAGATAAATATGAAGATGTTCTTAACGAAATCCCAAGAGTAAGAGCTGATTTGGGCTATCCGCCTCTTGTTACACCTTCAAGCCAAATTGTAGGAACACAAGCTGTTTTAAATGTTCTTATGGGAGAAAGATATAAAATGATTTCAAACGAGACAAAGGATATGGTACGAGGAAAATATGGAAAAACCCCTGTGCCGATTTCCGATGAAATACGCAGGAAAATTATAGGTAATGAAAAACCTATTACAAACAGACCTGCTGATTTAATTCCTCCTGCTCTTGCCAAAATAGAGGAGGAAATGATAGAATATAAAGAACAGGAAGAGGATGTTTTAAGTTATGCCCTTTTCCCACAGATAGCGATTGAATTTTTTAAATTCAGACAAGCGCAGAAATATGGTGTTGACCCTTCTCTTGGAAACACTCAAAATAATATATATCCTATTTAATTGTATGCATAACGATTATATGTATTAAGATTTCTAATTAGGGGCGCATCTTAGAACTTTTTAGTAACTTTATAAATCAATATTTATTTGTAAAAATAATAATTAAATTTGTAGTTTCTAATAAGCGATAAAATAATTTATATTTTAAAATATGATTTTATCAGTTATTTTAGCGCTTTATTTTGACATTTTGTATATTACTATAATATAAATTATAGTATGAAAGGAGATAATTATTAATGCCCGTTTATAAACCCGAAGAATGTATTTATGACAAATCATACAGCTGTCCAGTTTGCGGAGAAGATTTTAAAGCAAAACAAATAAGGAAAGGCAGGGCTAAATTTATATCAAACGATGATGATTTAAAGCCTAATTACATACCTGTACAGCCTGATTATTATGATGTAATATTGTGCGACAATTGCGGTTATGCGGCGATTTCAAGTAAATTTGAGACAATTTCTCTTTCTCAGCAGGAAGCGATTGAAAAAGAAATTACTCCTAAATACCAGAAAAAGTCTTATCCAGACATTTATGACGTTGATACCGCTATAGAAAGATATAATCACGCCTTGGAAAATTGCGAGGCAAAAAAAAGCAAAGCGGGTGAAAAATCATATATTCACCTTAAACTCGCGTGGTTTTATCGCGATAAAAATGACAAAGCCAGCGAGATAGAACACTTAAAATTAGCTTACGAGGGTTTTAACGAGGCATTTACTACAGAAAAATTACCTATATGCGGTCTTGATGAGAATACACTGTTATATATTATCGCGGCAATAGGTATAGAAATCGGTTATGAAGAAGAAAGTATAAGAATTTTAAGCAGACTTATCGTTAAAAAGAACTTATCCTCAAGATTTAAAGAAAAAATTTCAGCTTTAAGGGATAAAATTAAAGATAATTCTTAAAAACTGTTTATAGAAATTTTTATTTGTTTTTAAGTCCTGTTTCAAAAACTTGTTTTTTCAAGTTGTATAATTAGAAACAGGACTTCTCTCTGAAAATCAATTCATAAGATAAATTTAATACAAAATATACTTTAAAATTATCTTATACTAATCTCTTATTAAAAAGTTGATAAAAATATATAAAAGAAAAAAATATTTTACAAGTGTGTCAGCACCAAAAAGTCGTCGTTTTGTTTCACAAAAACCGATTTTACACTATCTGTGTAACTTAATAACATTTATTTAGTAGAAGATGTTTGTAAAACAAATACTAAAATCGTAAAAAAGGAGTATTTGCGAATCAGAAAATTTTGAGTAAAGTAATTTTTTTCTGAGTCATAAGGATATATTCTATTTTTTAACAAGGTTACTATTATTTTTTGTGTTTCATATAATCTTTTATTTTTCAAAAAATAAATTCGAGGTGCGAAAATGTTTTTAAAAAGACTTGAGCTAAAAGGGTTTAAATCTTTCCCCGAAAAAACCATTCTTGAGTTTAATAAAGGTATTACAGCCGTCGTAGGCCCTAACGGAAGCGGAAAAAGCAATATTTCCGACGCTGTCAGATGGGTATTGGGAGAGCAAAGCGTAAAAAATTTACGAGGCTCAAATAAAATGGAAGATGTTATTTTCGCTGGAACTCAAAATAGGTCAAAATTAGGCTTTGCCGAGGTTTCAATGATAATAGATAATTACGATGAAAGTTTTCCCCTTCCATACAATGAAGTTGTAATTACAAGAAGACTGTTCCGTTCTGGAGAGAGTGAATTTGCTATAAATAATACTCTATGCCGCCTCAAAGACATTCATGAGCTATTTATGGATACAGGAATAGGACGAGAGGGTTATTCTATAGTCGGACAGGGGCAAATTGATGAAATTCTAAGCACAAAATCCGAAGATAGAAGAAATATTTTTGAGGAAGCTGCCGGAATTGTAAAATTTAAAACAAGACGTCTCGAAGCTGAAAAAAAACTTGAGAAAGAAAAACAAAATTTAATACGAATCAATGATATTATCAATGAACTTGAAAATCAAATAGAGCCTCTAAAAATACAATCTGAAAAAACAAAAAAGTATTTTATTCTTTCGGAAAAATTAAAACTTATACAAATAAATATTTTTCTCATTGAAATTAATAAAATAGAAAATAGCTTATCCGAAAATGAGAAAAATATTTATTCAATAAGTAATGAAATTTTGGAGGAAGAGAAAAAAACTTCAGTTTTTGAAAAAATAAAACTTAATTTAAAGAAAAAAACCGAATCAACTTTAAAAGAAATAGAAAATATTAATAATGAAATCATTAATCTTCGCTCTGAAAAAGAACAAACCGAAAACGATATAAAACTTATATTACAGCAAATTGCCTATTCTCAGAAAAGTGAAGATAATTTTCAAGAAGAAATCAAAAACACTCAAAAAAGCATTTCAGAAAAAAAAGAGGAAATAAAACTCAAAACAGCGAAAAAAAACGCCGCTATAATAGAACTTAAAACAAAAAATGATAACCTTGAAAATATAAAAAAAGAATTTGAGAATGTCATATCAAAACTCGACGAAAAAGAAGAAATTTTTAATAAATATAATTCTGAGATAATAAATAAAATGAATATTCGCTCAGAAACAAAGATAAATATTGAAAGTATAAATTCGTCAATTTCACAAATGTTAAATACAAAAGAACAACTAAAAAAAGAAATTGATTTTTCATCAAGCCAAAAAAATGATAAATACATCCGTCTATTAGCTTTAAGAAAAAAATTATCTGATATAGAAATCAAAGAAAACAAAGCAAAAGCTGAATTTTCTCAGCTTGATAGGGAAAAGGCGAAATCCGATGAAAAAATTCGTAAAGAATATATAAACCGTGAAAATATAAGTAAAAATTTAAATGAACTTTCCTCAAAATTCAGAATTTTGTCGGAGCTTGAGAAAGATTACGAGGGATATTACGAAAGTGTAAAATCTATTTTAAAACAAAAAGAAAATAAAAATCCGTTATTTGACGGTGTCCGCGGTGCTGTTGGCGAACTTATAAACGTTGAGAAAAATTATGAGACAGCCATAGAAACGGCTCTTGGAGGAAGTATTCAAAATATAGTCACAAAAACTGAAAAGGACGCTGGCAAAGTTATAAATTATTTAAAACAAAATAAAAAAGGACGAGCGACTTTTCTCCCCATGAACGCTGTAAAAGGAAAAGAACTGTCCGAAAATATAAAAAACCAAATTTTAAAGGAAAAAGGTGTTATTAATTTCGCTAAAAAACTTATTACCTACTCTCACGAATTTGAGAATATATTCTCAAATATTTTAGGACGTGTTATCGTTATAGACAATTTTAATAACGCTGTTGACTTTGCCAAAAAATACAATTACTTATATAAAATCGTGACTCTTGACGGGGAACTATTAAACCCTGGGGGGGCAATTACCGGAGGAAGTGTAAATAAAAAGACAGCGGGCATTTTTTCAAGAAACAGAGAAATAAAAGCCACAGAAGAAAAAATATCTGTATATAGCTTAAAACTTCGTGAATCTGACAATAATATATCTCTTTACAAAGAGGAAATCGGAAAAATAGATAATATTATTGAAAATATAGAAGTATCTCTTCATGATATATTTTTAAATAAAAACAATGTAAAAAATCAAATTGCTCAAATAGAAGAGACAATAAATGAGTTATCAGAAAAATTTGATTCTTTAAACAAAGAAAGTTTTAAAATAGACAAACGTATTTCTGAACAAAGAAAAATTCTCTCAAACTTTGAAAAAGACTTTGAGAAAATTGAAATCGAAATCACAAATATTCAAAACAGTTTAAGCGAATATCAAAAAGAAATGCGGACAAATAAAAATATACGTGAGGAAAGCAATAGAAAAGTAACTGAACTTAGGCTCGAAATCAATGAAATTGAGTTTAATATCTCATCATTAACAGCCGATATAACAAGAATAAACACTGAGATTGAAGCAGAACTTGAGAATATTAAAAAAAATAATATAGAAATAGAAAATTTAAAAAAAGAAATTATTTTAAAAGAAAAAGACATTCAAAATTTAAAAAATAAAAAGATTTTAATTGAGGAAAATTCGTCAAAAAAACAAAATAATATTGATTCTTTAAATATAATAAAATCAAATCTAACAGAGGAAAATGAAAAATATGAGAAAGAAAACCTAAACCATATTGAATATATTTCAAAAATAAAAAACGAGAAAAATCGACTTGAACTTTTAAAAGAACAGCTTGATGAAAATAAAACAAGATTATGTAATGATATTTGGGAAAAATATGAAATTACTTTTGCTTCAGCACAAAGATTTGAAAAACTTAATATTGATTTTTCTAAAATGAAATCGGAAGAATCAGAAATAAAAAACGAAATTCGCGGTTTTGGCACAATAAATGCAGACGCTGTCGATGAATATAATAAAGTTAAAGAAAGATATGATTTTCTTACACAGCAAAAACAAGATATATTATACGCTGAAAAAAATCTAAAAAATTTAATTTCTGAATTATCCACATTAATGGAAGAACAATTTAAATCACAATTTAAAATTATAAACAATAATTTTGAAAGCGTTTTTGCGGAAATTTTCGGCGGTGGACATGGATATATAAAATTATCCGATGAAAATGATATTCTTAATTCGGGAATCGAGATTGCGGCTCAGCCCCCTGGAAAAGCCATACAAAGTATGACTCTTCTTTCAGGAGGTGAAAAAGCGCTGACAGCAATAGCGCTATTATTCGCTATTTTAAAAATGAAACCATCTCCATTTTGTATTCTTGATGAAATTGAAGCCGCTCTTGATGACGCTAATGTAAAAAGATTTGCGGACTATTTAAAACGATTTTCTGACAACACACAATTTATTATTGTGACCCATAGAAAAGGTTCAATGGAAGTGGCGGATACGCTTTATGGAATAACTATGCAGGAACAGGGAGTTTCAAAACTTATTTCAGTTAAATTTACAGAGGCGAATAATCCAGAAAATTACTAATTGATATAATTTTATTTAATAATGGAGGACAAACCTTATGGCTCTTTTTAAATTTTTTAAAAATAAAAAAGATAGAAACGAAGAAGAAACCAACCTTAATGATTTAACCATACAAACATTAGACAAAAATGAGGTTCTTGAGAATCATGAATCTGAAAATCAAATGTCTCAACCAGAAGAATTATCAGAGAAAATACTAGATTTATCAAAAAATAATTTTACTCAATCAGAAGAAACAATACAAAAAAACAACAATACCAACGAAACTCAAAAAGAAACCATTCAGGAAAATACTCAACAATTAACTCCAGAAAAAGAAAAGAAAAAAGGTTTTTTCGCTAAAATAAAAGCTGGTCTAAATAAAACAAGACAAAATATTATGAATGGTGTAGAACAAGTTCTCAAAAGTTTTACAAAAATAGATGAAGAACTTTTTGAGGAGCTGGAAGAAGCTCTAATTATGTCTGACATAGGTGTGGAAACTTCTGTTTATATAATTGAACAAGTTCGTGACATAGTAAAAACAGAAAAAATTTCAGATGTAACTGAAATAAAAAATATTATAATAAAAGTAATAACTGAGATGCTTGAAAAAGATGATACAGAATTAGATCTGAAAAGTCCTTCTGTAATTTTGGTAATAGGTGTAAACGGAGTTGGAAAAACTACAACAATAGGAAAACTTACTCATAATTTTAAAGAACAAAATAAAAAAGTTATTCTGGCAGCTGCGGACACTTTTCGTGCCGCCGCGATAGACCAGCTCCAAATATGGGGAGAACGCTCCAAAGTTGATGTTATTAAACATCAGGAAAACTCAGATCCCGGAGCTGTGGTTTTTGACGCTGTTCAAGCAGCAAAAGCAAGAAATGCTGATATTTTAATATGCGATACAGCGGGACGGCTTCATAATAAGAAAAACCTTATGGAAGAATTAAGAAAAATATCAAAAATAATTAACAGAGAATATTCAGAGGCAAATGTTGAAGTATTTCTAGTACTTGACGCTACAACGGGACAAAATGCGCTTCAGCAAGCAAAGCTTTTCAAAGAGGTAGCCGATATAACAGGAATAGTTCTTACTAAGCTTGACGGAACAGCCAAAGGTGGCATAATAATAGCTATAAAAAATGAGCTTAAAATACCTGTTCGCTATATAGGCGTTGGCGAGGGAATAGATGATTTACAAAAATTTAACGCTTCTGAATTTTCAAAAGCGCTTTTTGATAATGAATAAAAAATATTAATTAAATTCCATTTACTGAATTTTATATATCAAAAAGTATTATTGTGTCAATTCAACTTAATACTTAAAATATTTTATAATTTATGTTAAACTAATTTTGTATTATTGATATTATGTTAGGGGTATCGTTATGTACGTAGTATTAGATCTTGAGTTTAATCAAGCATATGATTTTGTCAACAATACAAAAGGTAAACCTAATCCAAATTGTCGTTTTGAAATAATTCAAATAGGAGCTATAAAGCTTAATGACAATTTTGAAATGGTTGATTCTTTTGATAAATTAATAAAACCTCAAATATATAAACAAATACATCCTCACGTACAAAAGATAACAGGATTTTCCGATAATGACTTTATCAATTGTTTACCGTTTACTGAGATATATCCTGATTTTCTTAAATTTCTTGGAAACGGCTCCTATATTATGTGTACATGGGGTAATAGTGACATAAGAGCGTTATACAGAAATTTAACATATTATAAACTTATAACACCTCCGACACTTATAAAATATATTGATGTACAGAATATAGCGACAAAATATTTAAATTATGATAAAGGCGGCGCTATAGGATTAAAAAACGCTATTGACATGCTTAATATAAAAACAGGGGAATTTTTTCATAACGCTTACTATGATGCACTTTATACAACAGAAGTATTCAAAATAGTAAAACCAGCGAAAATTCAATTAAAATTATTT
The DNA here is from genome assembly GCA_947565475.1 of uncultured Eubacteriaceae bacterium. Classification (GTDB taxonomy): domain Bacteria; phylum Bacillota; class Clostridia; order Lachnospirales; family CAG-274; genus MGBC114079. The sequence continues at coordinate 360 of CANOGI010000055.1, read as the reverse complement.
AACTCAAAACGAATTAAATAGTTATATTTTATAATCCACAATACGTTCAAAAAAATAAAATAAACGCTAAATTTTTTACCCACATAAATTTTTAAGTTTATTCTGAATTAATATAATATATAATTAAAATTATACTTCAAAAAATATTTTAATTTAAGCTATTTTTCAGATTTTTGTATATCGTTTGTATATTATAATTATTTAAGAAGAAACAACGCAATAAAAAAATATTTACTTAAATAACAAAACCAAAAGCACATATAAACAAAACCATAAACTTTTGGTTTTGTTATTTTTAGTCTTTAAGGGGCTTTAAAGAATTATGTGTATTCAACAACTTTTGACAAATAATACAAACAA
>CANOGI010000054.1 GCA_947565475.1 uncultured Eubacteriaceae bacterium | reverse complement strand
AATACTGCAATTTAAATATTATAAAAATAACCTTATGGCAACTATAATATAGTTTATTGAAGAAAGAAAAAATTATTTTACTCACAATGTGTCCGAAAACTATTATAAATTACTGAAATTATAAAAAAATATCCAAAGAATTATGAAAAACAGAATAAAACACCAAAATTTCACTTTATTTTTATGATTTCTCGCTTGTATTCAAGTTCGCAAACACATTATAAAATTTCTCAAATCACTTCATAATTATAAAATATTTTCTCGAAAATTTTTTTAGATGGACTTTCTATAATCAATTAGAATTTCTTTTAAACTAAGATTTCTTTTGGCTTTCATTTTCTCAGCCTTAACAATATGCTCAATATCAACAACAGCCCGCTCCACAGAATCGTTAATAACAATATAATCATATTTATCAATATTGTCAATTTCCTCTACCGCCCTTTTAAGACGCAATTCTATTTTTTCGGGAGTTTCCGTCGCCCTTCCCACAAGACGTTTCTCAAGTTCATCCATACTTGGAGGCGTTAAAAAAATAAGTACCGCTTCGGGATAAATACTTTTCACCTGTAAGGCACCCTGTATCTCAATTTCCAAAATAACTGTTTTGTTGTTTTCAATCTGCTCATTTACATAATCTGTCGGTGTTCCATAATAGTTGCCGCAAAAATCAGCGTACTCAAGAAGTTTTTTTCCCTCAATCATTTTTTCAAACTCTTCTTTTGACTTAAAAAAATAATGAACGCCATCTATCTCATTTTGCCTAGGTTTCCTTGTTGTCGCCGATATAGAAAGAGAATATCCGCTTTTTTCTTTAAGCTTAGAGACAACTGTTCCCTTTCCAGCCCCCGACGGACCCGAAATTATCAAAAGAATACCTTTTCCATTTGTCATTTACAATATCTCCTAATTTAAAAATTTTATTCTTCGTCAGTTTCATTTATCTCAATTTCCATATCATCGTTGTCAAGATTCTCCATATCTTTCGCGACAATTCTGTTCGCTACTGTTTCCGGTTGAATCGATGATAAAATAATATGACCGCTGTCCGTAACAATAACAGCTCTCGTTCTTCTTCCATAAGTAGCGTCAATAAGCTTTCCCGCGTCTCTGCCATCTTGAATAAATCTTTTTATAGGCGCGGACTCAGGGCTTACTATAGCAATAATTCTGCCGGCAGGAACAATGTTTCCAAAACCGATATTAATAAGATTAACGCTGTTCATAAATAAAACTCCTTTTATTATTCAATATTTTGAATTTGTTCCCTTACCTTTTCGATTTCACTTTTAATCTCAATAACAGTATTGGTAATACTCAAATCCGTCGTTTTTGAACCTATGGTATTTACTTCCCTGTTCATTTCCTGAATAAGAAAATCAAGTTTTCTGCCGATAGGCTCCGTCTCCTCTAAAAATAATCTCATTTGAGAAATATGACTCATAAGCCTTGTTATTTCCTCATCAATGCATACCTTTTCAGAAAAAACAGCGACCTCCGTAAGGATTCTGCCCTCGTCATAGCCCATATCCTCAAGCTCTTTAAGCCTCTCTCTGAGCCTTTCCTCATATCTTTTTTCGGCATAAGGGGCGCGTTCATTAACAAACTTAACTTTTTCGTCAATAGAGTTAATTTTATCATAAATATTTTTCTTTAAAGCCTCCCCCTCGTTTTCCCTCATCTCTATAAAATTTGAGAGAGCGATTTCCACTGCGTTAGACAATGGTTCAGAAATCTCGGTTTCCTCACTGTTTTCAAAAGAGTTTCTCTCAACAGTCAAAACCTCCGGAAATCTGGAAATAAGACCGACGGATATATCGTCCTGCACACCGTATCTTATCTTTATATTCTCAAGAACCTCGATATAACTATCGGCGATAACCTCATTCAAATTTATTTTTATATCATTTTTGTCATAAGTCTCAAAAGAAACATATACGTCCGTTTTTCCTCTGAAAATTTGTTTAGATACAATTTTTTTTATATAATCCTCAAATGAAATCATCGTTCTTGGTACTTTAACGTTAATATCGTTATATCTGTGATTAACAGATTTTATTTCCACAACAAATTTACGGTTATGTAGAGTACATTCCCCTCTTCCATATCCCGTCATACTTCTCATAACAGCTCCTCCTTGTCAGAGAAAACATTGATTAATTATTAATAAAAACAATAAAATATCATTCGTTCATAACCATACGTGTTTTAAACGCCTTTTTAATTAACAGCCGTCAGCCTCAGAAATCGTAACAATACTTTATAAATAACAAAAAATTTTTAAGTATGTATTCCCAAATTAATCAATATTTCTTTAATTTTTTAAAACATTTGACTGCATACCGTATCTTCTATTATAATATGTAATGAAAACTATTGCAATAATTTATAAAAAAACTTTGGAGGTTTTATTATGGCGCTTGATGGAATAGCTATTTCAAATATAAAAAATGAGTTAAAAACAAAACTGCTGGGGGGAAGAATAGATAAAATATATCAGCCTGAGAATGATGAGATAATCATTTCTGTAAGGAGTCTTGGAAAAGCTTATAAAATTTTAATTACCGCCAATGCTTCACAGCCACGACTCCACCTTACAGAAAAAAACAAGCCTAACCCCATGCAGCCTCCCCTGTTTTGTATGGTTTTAAGAAAATATTTATCAAGTGGAAAAATAATTGATATAACACAGCCTAAATTTGAGCGAATATTAACTATTCATATAGAATCCATAAACGAGCTCGGGGATTATTCAGAAAAAAAACTTATCGTGGAGATTATGGGAAAACACAGTAATATAATTCTTATTGATGAAAATAATATAATTCTTGACGCTGTAAAACACATAAGCCATGAGAAGAGCTCTGTCAGAGAAGTCCTTCCCGGAAAAAAGTACTTCTCACCGCCTTCAGAAAAAATAGACTCATTGCTTTTAGATAAAGAAAACTTTTTTCTCTCAGTTAAAAACAACACTGAGAAAAAACTTCAAAACTTAATTTATGAATCCTATAACGGTATAAGTCCGTCGTTCGCGTCTGAGATTTGTTTCCGCGCCGGACTTAACGCTTCAGATAATGTCGGCGAAACATCTGATCTTAGCTTAAAAAAATTATATGAGAATTTTAAATTAATTGTTGAGAAAATAAAAAATAATGATTTCTCTCCTGAGATAATTTACTCAGAGAAAAATAAAATCATTGATTTCTCTTCTATCGAGATGACGCAATATAGCTTATATAAAAAACAAAAATTCCCATCAATATCTGATTTACTGGAATTTTTCTATACTGAGAAAGACTTGCTTTATAGAATAAATCAAAAATCGCAAGATTTAAAAAAGCTTATAACAAATAACATTGAACGATGCGTAAAGAAAAAAGATATACAGATTAAAACTTTAAAAGCAATTTCAAACCGTGATAAATTAAGATTATATGGAGAACTTATAACAGCGAATATATACGCTGTCCCAAAAAACGCCACTTCTTTCACGACAAAAAACTTTTACGATGAAAATTTAAAAGATATAACAATTCCTATAGACCCCTTATTAACTCCGTCTGAAAACGCTCAAAAATATTTTAAACAATATAACAAGGAAAAAAGAACTTTCTCAGCGCTTCAAATACAAATAAAACAAAACGACGAGGAACTTGAATACCTTGAGGGTATATTAACTTGCTTACAAACATCATCAAATGAACAGGATATAAAAGAAATCCGGCAGGAGCTTTACGAACAGGGATTTATCAAAAAACTGAAACAACAGAAAGGAAAAAATAAACCTGTAAAATCAAATCCCTTGCGTTATATTTCTTCCGATGGATTCAATATTTATGTAGGAAAAAATAATCATCAAAACGACGAGCTTACTTTAAAAATCGCGCGAAATAATGACATATGGCTTCACACAAAAAAAATACCGGGTTCTCACGTTATAATTGTCACAGAGGGAAAAGACGTTCCCGATACAACTTTAAACGAAGCGGCACTTTTAGCGGCATTTTATAGTAAAGGAAAAAACTCGGCTCTTGTTCCTGTAGACTACACTCAAAAAAAATATGTTAAAAAACCATCCGGAGCAAAACCCGGAATGGTAATTTATGAAACAAATAAAACAGCGTATATAACTCCTTCAGAAGAAGAGGTAGCGAAAATAAAAAAAGCGGAGTAAATACATTCCGCTTTAATTCTCAGGATTAATTTTACGCGTTTGATGAGAAAAATTTCTAAAAATTAAGTATAATCATAAAAATTATTAAAACTTCTAATCGTGAGAAGCCGCCGTAAAAAACAAAAAGCGGCTTCTCAATTAGAATTCATATATACGGTTAAACTTCACACAAGGTACAACCTTAGATAAAATTTCAAACCAAATACCACGTTTTTCATCATATACACTAATTATAAATCGTCGTCTTCTTTATCATCTATAATATCGGTAGCGCTACTGCGAGCGTCAAAAGATGAATTATTTCCCCCCGTTTTCGCGACAATCTCAAAACCCGCTATTTCAGCCAATTCACGAATAGATTTTTTAGAAACTTTTTTACCTTTATATTCAATAAGATCGTCCATGTCTCCTGTAAATACATCGGCTGGCTCATATTTTTGTAATACAATTCTATCATTACTTGTAAAAATTTCTAATGGGTCCTTAATATTAATATTAAGTTTTTTTCTTAACTCGACAGGTAAAACAATTCGGCCAAGCTCGTCAACTTTACGTACAATTCCCGTTGATTTCACCAAAACCACCTCCACTTCAAAATAATATTATTATAATAAATCTAAAAATAAATTCCACGCCTTTATTTAAGATTATAGCAATTCTAATATATAATGGAAAAATATTTTACTTAGAACGTATCTGAAAACTCTATATTCATTATTAACCCCGCGTAAACCTAAAATTATCCACTATAACAAAGAAAATACCGACAAAATCAGATATTAATACCCTGCGGAGATAACCCTGCCTCTATACTAAACTGAAGCTTACACCCCCGCTTAATACAAGAGTAAGTCCCCCTTTTCAAATTGTAGATTTCCTCAGTCAATTAAAAAATAAAAATAACTTTTCAAAAAATTGAAGTATTAGTGTTATCTTTTTTAATGACACGATAACGGAAATTTTAAATTTGAAAAGTTATTTTTAGTGTTTTTCTCACGGTGTCTCCTAAAAACTCATCAATCGCTCCTGCTGATATAATAGTATCATATATAATACAAAAAGTCAATATGTTACAAAAAAAGTTTTTTTACGATATTGTCTTTTTGTGCATTTTATTATAATATATTTATCAATTTATTGATTTTTTTAACATATTATTGTATTTATGTAAAATAATGTAATTAACTTTTTGTGAAATTTTATTTGTAACCATTTCCAAAATAATACAAATAATAACCATTTCACTTTTAAGACACATATTAAATATAAAAATATAATATATTTTAATAAAAAGCCAATTAATTCTCAAACTATCAAATATTTAAAATATATAAGGAGGAATAATATGTTAAATTATTTGTGGGGAGGAATGATTTTAATAGGTATAGCCGTCGCCGCGTTTACAGGAAAAATGCCTGATGTAACAAACGCCGCCATAGATTCATCTAAAGAGGCTGTAACAACATGTATAACAATGACAGGTATATTATCAATGTGGACGGGGCTTATGAAAATAGCGGAAACTTCGGGGCTTATAAAAATACTGTCAAAAAAAATGGCGCCCTTTTTAAAATTTCTTTTTCTTCAAATCCCAAAAAATCATAAAGCGCTCGACTACATATCAACCAATATAATAGCTAATATATTCGGTTTAGGATGGGCAGCGACTCCAGCCGGAATAAACGCGATGGAGGAAATGCAGAAATTAAATCACAATAAAAAGTACGCGAGTCGCTCAATGTGTATGTTTATGATATTTAATATGTCAAGTCTACAAATTATCTGCGTAAATTTAATAGCCTATCGTACTCAATATAACTCGGCTAATCCCTCAGAAATAATAGGTCCCGGACTTTTCGCTACGTTCGTCTCAACGGTCGCCGGTATTCTATTTGTAAAAATTGTTGAGAGGTGGAAATACAAATGAGCTTTTTAATTTTAATTTCCAATTTAATGGTTCCTCTTATATTTGTGTTTATAATATTTTATGGATATTCAAAAAAGGTTGAAATATATGATGTTTTTGTAGAGGGCGCTAAAGATGGTTTAAAAACCGTTCTGCAAATTTTGCCAACATTAATAGGTCTTATGGTTTCTGTGGGAATACTTAGAGCGTCGGGCGCCCTCTCTCTTCTTGAGAAATGCGTTTCTCCCATAGCCGACGCCATAGGATACCCAAAAGAAACAGTACCGCTTACATTTATGCGTTTAATTTCCTCATCCGCCTCAACAGGCATACTTTTAGATTTATACAAAACTTTTGGGCCGGATTCTTTTATTGGTCGCTTTGTAAGTGTGATGATGAGTTCAACAGAAACTATAGCGTATACAATGAGTATATATTTCATATCCGTAAAAATAACAAAAACCCGATATACTCTGCATGGAGCTATATTCGCTAACATAGCTGGTGTTATAGCGAGCTTATGGATAAGCAACTTACTTTGGGGTAGCTGATTGTAAGTTGTTTTTATATATTAGACATCTAAAACTCGCCGAATATATATAATTCATAATAAATTAATTTGACGTACATTCTTTAAAATGTTATAATGAAATTCAGTTATTTTAGGGAAACGCCGCAAAACATGACACAACAAAAAATTATTTTTAATAATTTAATAACAGACCTGTTCAAAATCCCGTAAAATAATGAGGAAATATATATTTTGCCCGCATATTATCACTAATTTTCTTAAAACACAATATTAAATATGGTGGAGAATGGACTTTGCCTATTGGTAATATACAGTCATATCCGCTATGTTTAAGGATTATGAACAAGTCTATTAATTTATAACAAAACAATAGAAAAATAAACAAACAATCCTTAATAAAAACATAGTGATAAAAAAATTATTTTAGTGTTTTACACTGTAAATTCAAACGGCAAAATTATATAAAAAATAATTTTTATTATCTTTAATTCAAAATACTACTGAAGTCCCCCGCTTCTTAAGCGGGGCGCTTACTCTTGTATTAAGCTGGAATACAGATTCTCGCCTAATACAAGAGCGTAATTATCAGTCATAGGATTATGATATTTCTATAAAATAAAAATACTAATAGTCTTTGTCTTATTTTAAATGAATATTAGCATAAAATGTCAACGCAAATTAACACAAAAAGGAGCGATTATATGGATAAGGACAAAAACCGCTGTCCTAAAGGCGGAAAAGGCATAGGCGGACAAGCCGTTATAGAGGGTGTAATGATGCGCGGTAAAAAAATATACGCCCTTGCCGTAAGAAACAGTTCCGACAAAAAAATAAATATTGAGAAAAAACCTGTAAAAGTATATTCTGAAAGATGTAAAATATGGGGCTTTCCTATAATAAGAGGCGTTGTTTCTTTTGTTGACTCTCTTGTCCTAGGTATGAAAATAATCTCAAGGTCAGCTGAAATGTCAGGTCTAAGCGACGTCTCATCTGAGGAGGATGAGGAGCCTTCCCGTTTTGAGAAATTTCTCGACAAAAAATTCGGTGATAACCTTGGAAATTATATAATATATTTCAGCGTTTTTCTTTCAATAATACTTTCTATAGCGATATTTATGGTTTTGCCAGTATGGATAGGAAATTTGTTTAACAGCGTACTTCATCTTGAGGCTTATTTTCTCGGAGTAATTGAGGGATTTGTGAGAATATTAATATTTTTGGGATATATTATATTAACGGCTCAGCTTAAAGACGTTAAGCGTGTTTTTATGTATCACGGAGCGGAGCATAAAACAATAAATTGCTTTGAAAGTAGCGAGGAACTTACCGTTGAAAACGTAAAAAAACACACAAGACTTCACAAAAGATGCGGAACAAGCTTTTTGTTTTTGGTAATGATTGTAAGTATGCTGGTGTTTTTATTTTTAAATATAGACACAGTATGGATAAGAGTTATATCAAGAATACTTCTTGTTCCACTTATAGCCGGTATATCTTATGAAATAATAAAATGGGCTGGAAAAAATGATAATATCCTTGTAAAAATCGTAAGCGCCCCTGGTCTCGCTCTCCAGCTTGTAACTACAAAAGAACCGGACGATTCTATGATAGAAGTAGCGATAGCGGCGTTGAATGGTGTTTTGGAGGAAGAGCCGGAAGAACCAGTTAAATCGGCTGATTTATCAAAATGAGCCCGTCAAATGTAAAAGAATGGCTTTCATATGGTAAAATGCTTTTAAAAAAATCCGAAATCGAAAGCTACTCGATAGACGCTGAGGTTTTGTTAATGACCGTTCTAAATTTCACAAAAACAGAACTTTTTACAAAAGACAGCCATATTCTTTCAGAAGAAGAAACAGAAAAATATATAAAATTTCTTGAAAAACGAAAAAATTTTATGCCTGTCCAATATATAATTGGTAAATGTGAGTTTATGAGCCTTGACTTTAATGTAAATCAATCAACGTTAATACCACGATGCGATACTGAAATCCTTGTTGAATACGCCATAAACTCAATTAAAAAAAACAAATTTAAAACAGTTCTTGATATAGGAACAGGCTCGGGAGCCATAGCCATATCAATCGCCCATTACTGCCCAAATACAAAAGTTACCGCCGCCGATATTTCCGAAAACGCTTTAAAAACGGCGAAAAAAAACGCTGAGAAAAATGCCGTTTCCCAAAAAATTGATTTTATAAAAAGCGATATTTTTGAGAATATAACCTCAAAATATGATATTATAATTTCAAATCCGCCGTATATAAAATCTGATACTATAAAAACTCTTATGCCGCAGGTAAAGGAATACGAACCAATTTCAGCTTTGGACGGTGGAAGCGACGGATTATATTTTTATAAAAAAATAATCTCAGAATGCAAAAATTATCTAAATAAAAATGGAGAATTGCTTTTTGAAATAGGATATGACCAATCTCTTGAAATTTCAAAACTTTTATCTGAAAAAAATTTTACGGAAATAAAAACAACTAAAGATTACGCTGGACTTGACAGAGTCGTATCATCTGTATACAAATAATTATAGGGAGGACTTTATACTATGCTCAATAGATTAGAGGAACTCGAGAAGAAATATATTGAGTTATCCGATAAAATCAACGACCCCGATATTATAAGCGACAATGAGGTATGGCGAAAGCTTATGAAAGAGCACAGTGATATAACGCCAATCATTGAAAAATATAAAGAGTATAAACAAACTGTAAAAGCTTATGATGAGGCTAAAGAAATGCTTGATGACAACAGTCTTGACGACGATATGCGTCAGCTCGCAAAAGAAGAACTTAACGAAAACGCCAAAAAAACAGAAACTATTCAAGATGAACTGAAAATTCTTCTTCTGCCAAAAGACCCTAACGATGAAAAAAACGTTATAGTTGAAATCCGAGGTGGAACAGGCGGCGATGAGGCAGCTCTTTTCGCCGGTGACCTTTTCAGAATGTACTCAAGATATGCTGAACGTCAAAAGTGGAAAATTGAGATAATGAGCGCTACGGCAAGCGACGCGGGAGGATTTAAAGAAATCGTGTTTATGATAAACGGCACTGGGGCGTATTCCCGTTTTAAATACGAAAGCGGAGGACACCGGGTTCAGAGGGTTCCCGCTACTGAGTCAAAGGGAAGAATACACACTTCCGCGGTCACCGTCGCCGTGCTTCCCGAGGTTGAGGAAGTAGACGTAAATCTCGATATGAATGACGTGCGAATCGATGTTTTCAGAGCTTCCGGAAATGGCGGACAATGTGTAAACACAACTGATTCAGCCGTGCGTGTAACTCATATACCCACAGGAATAGTCGTTTCATGTCAGGATGAGAAATCACAGTTAAAAAATAAAGATAAAGCGCTCAAAGTTCTTCGGGCTAAATTATATGACCTTGAACTTGAGAAACAGCACTCGGAAGTTTCAGCCGAGAGAAAAAGTCAGGTAGGAAGCGGCGACAGAAGTGAGAAAATGAGAACATACAATTTTCCACAAGGGCGAGTTACCGACCACCGAATCGGACTTACATTATATAAGCTTGACTCAATACTTGACGGGGATATCACAGAACTTCTTGACGCTCTAATAACTTCTGACCAAGCGGAAAAATTAGCCAATTTAGCTGACTAATCGAGCAATATATATGCCCCATAATAATACATGATATAATAAAGCCCAGACACTGCTTTTTTAATTTTCCAATTATTAAAATACGACGAAGCGTTAAATTTCTTTACAAACTTCTTTTTATCGTTATCGCCCCATAAATAAAAATAAATATCCTCCAAAAAATAATATGGAGGATATTTATTTTTGTATCCATCAATTTTATTAAGGAAACACCACAAGATTATAATCTCAAGATTTTGACCTTAATTAACGTGAGTTCGATTAGAAATAACAGCAAAACGTAGTTTGCTCAGAAGTTTTTCTCAAACTTTTTTCAATATGTGCCGCAAAGAAGTGCGGGCGGCACATATTGAAAAAAAGAGGGAAAAAACTTTTGCTAAAAACTTCATTTTTCGAGATTCAGCAAAACGAAAGCTTTGCATTTAAAGTTTAGGGCAAGCCTTTAAAAAGGCCCTCCGTGTGTAGGACAGCGTCCCACGGTTTTAATCTTTTAAGTTAGTGCGTATAAGGCAGAGCCTCAAGATTTTTATTCTTAAAAGAGCATTTTGGAAGGTTTGGAACCTTTTTTCGATAGAAAGAGGTTCTATTATAGTCAAATCACTTGAAAAAGAGCAAAAGAAAGCGAGATAAAAATTATTTTTGCAAGGCAAAGGAATGAGAGCATAGTTAGTAGCCTATGCCGACTGACGATAACGCGACAAAAGTGATTTTTAGCCGCCTAACTTGTTCGTTTTTTAAGTGATTTGACTATAAATTTAAATTTTCATCGAACTCATGTTAAATACTATTTTTTTAAAAGAACAATAACTTTAAATAAGTCGCCGTCAATATTTATAAATATATTGCCGCTATGCAGTTCCACAATGCTTTTAGCAATAGAAAGACCTAATCCCGACCCTTCCGTGGTTCTTGACTTATCCC
>CANOGI010000053.1 GCA_947565475.1 uncultured Eubacteriaceae bacterium | reverse complement strand
TATTTTGGCTTGACCTTATTATGTAAAAATGATAAAATTATTTTTATACAGAAAATCGCAAAGGTGGATTTTATTATGAATAACAAGTTGGATTTGCCTAAAATATGGCGGAATTGTACTTTAGTGTTTCTTTTGGCCGAATGGCTTATTGTGGTTTTTGTTCTTGATGTTTCCGGTTGGTATGTTGCGCCAATTTTTATAATATACCTAATTATAAACGCTATTATATTCAATTCCTATTTTCTTGGTATTGTCGGAAATTTTTATTTTGTGTCGGGGAGAACGGAAAAGGCTTTTAAATATTACCGAAAAGCCATTGCTAAGAAAACAAGAAACGTGTCCGCTCTATATGCCTATGGTATTGAGATTTTAAAAGACGACGGCAAAGCGGAGGAGGCTCTCTCTCTTCTTCAAAGGGCTGAAAAGTTTAACGCCAAAGTTAATATGGATAAAAATATACGTCTCGCTATAAGCAGCTGTTATTGGGTGAAAGGCGACATTGACAAGGCTATCGACACTTTAGAGAGACTAAAGCGGGATTATAATTATGTGAACGCTCATGTTTATACGACTTTAGGGTATTTTTATATATTGAAAGAGGATTTCGAGAAAGCCATAGAATATTCCAATCTCGCTATTGAGGATCAGCCGGAACATTCGGCAGCGTGGGACAATATAGGGCAAATATATTTTAGGCAGGAAAACTTTGACGACGCGAAAGAGGCTTTTATTAAGGCTTTAAAATTTAAGGAAACTATGGTTGACAGTCTTTATTATTTAGGCTGTATATATGAAAAAGAAAATGAGACGGACAAAGCTTTTGAGTGCTTTTCTAAGGCTAAAAAGTGCAATGTTTCTTCTTTAAACACGATTACAAAAGAACAGATTTTAGAAAAATACAGAAAGTATGACGATACTGAAGAATAAAAAAATTATTAATAAGAAAATACCGAAAAACATTTACAATGATATCAATATAAATTGATTGAAGAAATAATTTATATTGATATTGTTGTAATTATGTGTTTTTCGGTATTTTTTTATTTTATTATAAAAGTATGAGTATTTTTTAATCGACAGAGGAAGTCCCATGTTTTTTAAGCGGGGGGATTTCCTCTTGTATTAAGGTGGAATGCGGTTCACTATGAATATAAAGGCAAATACTTTTGCCGTCGGTTACGGGAATTTTTCTTATACAAAAATTCTCGTAGTCTTGATAAACAAAAATACTCATAACCTATGAAAGATAATTTAGGCTTAGTTGGTTAAATAGTTCTGTATAAACGTTTTTATTTCGGATTTTTCAATAACCGTTTTATGCAGTATTTCTCTTTTATCTATGCCTTTTATCGTTTTTGGGATATCTTCTTTCCATAAACCTGAAAGGACGTCAAGAGCATCAAATGGGTCTAAGCAATCATATTTTGAGTCTATAGCGCGGCAAACGTCTTTGGCGAATTTATAAGGACTCGCTGTGGAAACCACAACATTTTTTGTCTCATCTTTAGTTTCCTCTTTATATTTTTTATAAGCGGCGTAAGCCACAGCGGTATGAGTGTCTATAACGTATCCCGATTTATCGTATAATTCTTTTATAGCGTCAAAAGTTTCTTTTTGAGAAGCGTATTCACCAATTACATAATCAGCGCTTACTTTAAAATCGTATTTTTTATCGCTACTGAGATTTTCCATAAGCGATTTTACAGTTTTGGTATTCTCACATATATGGTAGAGCAGTCTTTCAAGATTGCTTGAAATCAATATGTCCATTGATGGGGACGAGGTTACGACAAATTCCCTGTTTATGTTATATGTTCCTGTTTTGAAGAAGTCATAGAGAACTTTATTGTCATTTGACGCGCAGATGAGTTTATTAACGGGAAGCCCCATTTCTTTAGCGTAATAACCCGCCAGAATGTCGCCAAAGTTTCCTGTGGGAACAGTGAAATTTATTTTCTCCCCGAAATTTATTTTTCCGCTTTTAGCCATTTGAGCGTAAGCGAAGAAATAATAAACTATTTGGGGGGCAAGACGTCCTATATTTATTGAGTTAGCGGAGGAAAATATATAACCTTTTGTTTTAAGCTCGTCATTTAATTTTTTATCTGTGAAAACTTGTTTTACCGCTGTCTGAGCGTCGTCAAAATTTCCTTTTATACCAGCCACGCAGGTGTTTTTTCCTGTCTGAGTAACCATTTGACGTTTTTGAACGGGAGATACGCCGTCTTCAGGAAAGAATACTATTATTTTTGTATCCTCGACGTCAGCAAATCCCTCAAGGGCGGCTTTTCCAGTATCGCCGCTTGTCGCCGTGAGAATTACTATTTTTTCATTTACCCCATTTTTCTTAGCCGACGTCTTTAAAAGATATGGAAGTATTGAAAGCGCCATATCTTTAAAAGCGAGAGTCTTTCCGTGGAAGAGTTCAAGAAAGTGTTCTCCGCCGGCTGTTTTTAACGGAGCTATTAAATCAGTGTCAAATTTAGAGTCATAAGCTTTTTCTATACAATATTTAAGCTCTTCTTCCGTAAAATCGGAAATTATAAGTTTTAATACTTCATAGGCAAGCTCTTTATAACTCATTTCCAGAATATTTTTTAACTCAAAGTCTATTTTGGGTATTGTACAAGGTACGTACAAACCGCCATCGTCGGAAATTCCTTTTACTATAGCCTGACTTGCCGTTATTAAGGTTTTATCTCCTCTTGTACTTTTAAACTGTACTGACATAAGTTTACAATTCCTTTCTGTATTTTTAATATTAAGAAACGTCGGTAAATCAATTTTCATTATTTTTTTGATTGTTATGAAAATTGTGACTTTTACGGGAATGACAACGTTATTTCCTAAAGTCAAATTTTCTCCTCAGACAAGCGAAGCCCGTCTTACGGATTTAAGTCCGCGACGCTTTTTGCAATTTCCAATTCTTGAAAAATTCACATTTTTTTAATATTTAACGTGAGTTCCATGAAAAATAACAGCAAAACGTAGTTTTGCTCAGAAGTTTTTGTCAAACTTTTTTCAATAGGCGCCATCCGTACTTCTTTGCGGCACCTATTGAAAAAGAAAAGCAAAAAACTTTTGCGAAAAACTTTGTTTTTCAAGAGCCGGCAAAGAGAAAGTTTCGCGTTATAAAGTTTAGGTCAAGCCTTTTTAAAGGCCCTCTGAGTGTGTGACAGCGTCCTACGGTTTTAATCTTTTAAGTTGGCGCGAATAAGGCAGAGCCTCAAGGTTTTTATGCTTAAAGAGCATTTTGGGAGGTTTGGAACCTTTTTTTTGATAGAAAAAAGTTCCATTAATTGTAAATTTCTGTCAAACTCACGTTGTTTAGGATTTTTTGACGGTCTGAGAGAATACGTTCGCCGGCAGTTACGAGGATTTTTGTTATACAAAAATTCTCATAGTCTTGACAACTTAAAACTACGGAAATGGTAGTTTCCGTAGTTTTATTTTGTGTGGTTAACGTGTTATTTATAATATGCCAAAGATATTTTATTTAAAGAATAAATTTAACGATTTAGCTATAAGACTAAAAATTATAGCCAAATAATTTATGTCAACATCAGACCATTTATTTGAGTGTTCATAAGTTGATATAAAAATCAATCCTTTTACTATATTATTTTCTTTTATCAAATATTGTATCGCCGAGTGATTTTTCGTGTTGTAGAAAAAGTTATACAAGTCAATGTTTTTTATCTCCATACTTATATAATTCCCGACTATCAGCATATTTCTTTTATCAAACAAATCCTCATATTTATCAAGCAGTGAGATTATTTTTAAATCTTCGTCCGTGGCGTTGTATGAGTATATATTTTTAAGATCGTCACCATAGAAAATCATACATTTATCGAATAAATAATACTTAGACAACGTATCAGCCGTTTTTATTATATTATCGAAGACGGCTTCTCTATCGGAGTTTATAAGGCTGTCTATTATGCCGCATATATGCTCACTTTTTTTTGTGGTGCTTATATTAGGCATTATTGAGATAGCTTTTGAGTTTAAGTCAACATATGAGAGTGTACCATGTTTTTCTTTTTTGTAAATTATAAAACGGTTTCTCCCTTTTTCTTTCGCTATGTAAAGGCATTTATCGGAAAGTTTAAGAAGGGTCTCGTAATCATTGGCGTCAGTAGGCCACATAGCTGTACCTAAAGACGTTGTTATTTTTATTTTTCCTGAGTACGACCATTCTATTTTTGAGCGAATAGACCTTAAAATTGAGCGAATCTCATTCTCGGAGGAAGTGTCTATATTTTCTATAGCTATTAAAAACTCATCTCCGCCTATTCTACCGACAATGCCTCTTTCCCCAATCGTATTTTTTAACGTTCGCGAAACCGTGAGAAGAACCTCGTCGCCAAACATATGACCGTATGTGTCGTTTATATCCTTAAAATAGTCGATGTCCATCATAACAAGAGCCATAGTTTTAAGTGTGCCTGAGTTAAGTTTCATTTTTATTTGGTCGGTTACGGCTTTTTTATTCAATAATCCCGTCAAACTGTCTATATTCGCCATATTCTCAAGAAAATCAAGGTCTGAACGGGATATGAAACAAGAATTTTTAATTACTCCGAACACGGTTTTCTCATTGTTACTTTTATTTAATGTTATCCCTTTTACACTTATTTTCTCATAATTGCCCTCATAGGACAGTATATTTGAGCTTACTATATGAAAGAAATTATTTGAGAAATTCTCAATATCATAAACAAGTTTGTCAAAATCAGGATTGTTAGAGTTATAATCGTCTGGATTTAATTTTTTAATAAAGTCCTTTATGGAAGTGAACTCAGTAACATCCATATTTCCATTTTTAAACTGAGACAAAGCGATTTTTTTTGACTCTGAGGAGTATTCAAAATATAAATCGTCCGAAAGGCTTAAAACAGAGTAAAATTTATCTATCGCGTTGTCAAGGTTTTTAGCGCATTGCCGTAAATATGAGATGTGATAAATCTCTATATTTACGTAATCATAGCTTTTGATGTCAGCATATCCCTTTTCCATAAAAATTATAGCGGGGATATACTGGTTTTCGGGAATGGCACACTCTTCTTCAGTTTCGCTTTCCCTGTGAATATTTGAAGTTTGTCTTAATTTAAGAAATATAAAATCTTTTCCACCAACGGGGAGAGATTTTGATTTTTCTATAAATTCCTCTTTATAGTCAGGGTGAATATTTTTTGTTATCGGAAAAATGTCGTATTCTCCTAAAAAACGATATACAGACTCGTCAGCTATTTTTAAATAGAAGTCCTCGCCCATAATAGCGTTTCCTATTTTTACCGGAGAGCCGGTAGGGTTTTCTATATCAAAGGTTTCCGTAAATATCACTCCTTACATAATTATTTATGGCACGCCGAAAGCTTATGTTTATTTACGCCAGCCTGAATATTTTTGTTTACGGTGATTTTAATGTGAATAATAAATAAAAAAATTATTTTCCTTAAAATCGCCTGTCTCCAAAATCTCTTTTATTTTTTTACTTATGGAGGAGTACAAGTTTCCGTTAAAACAAAGGCTGAGTTATCCACTGTAGGACATAAGTATTTTTGTGAGACAAAAACGCGAATAGTTTTTGACAGGGGACAGCTATAAGATTAGCGTAAATAAATATGGTCAGTTTTGTTCTCGTTTTATGTACCGACGTAAAGCATTAATATTATTGGATAAAACTCAATAATGAATCATACCCATTTTAACGAATATATTATTATATACCCATTTTACTATATTTATTTATAAATTACAATATTTTTTACAATAATTTTAATTAGGGGCAGGGTTTAATTATAGTGAACCAATAGAAAAATGAACAGGGGAAATTCAAGAATTTTATAATAAAGAATTTTTTTGTCTGCCCGTAATAAAAATTTCACGAATCGATATAAAACAAAAGCGGGGTTGTCAGCTACGTAGTATGAGCGTTTTTGTGAGATAAAAAATACGAATAGTCTTTAACAAGAGACTTTTTATGTAAATTTATAAAAAAGATATTTACAAATCATTATTTATATTATAAAATAAATAATATTGACTGATATTTTGCCGGTATACTTTGATTATCAAAAGATTTGATTATCAAAGTTATTTTACTAAAATAATTTACGGCGATTTAAAGCGTATCCATAAACCCCAATATATAAAAATATTTATAAAATGAAGTGGAATTAAGATGTTTTTGTTTTCTTTCTTATAATTTCTGTATATTTTTATATAATTATGATAATCTATAGCAGTTTAAGATACGCTTTGATTTAACCGACAGAGGAAGTCTCCTGCTTTTTAAGCGGGGGTACTTACTCTTGTACTCAGGGTGAGCGCAAACTCACTCTGAATACAAAGGCGAATACTTTCGCCATCGGTTGCGAGAATTTTTGTATAACAAAAATTCGAGTAGTCTTGACTTTGACAAAAATATTTTACAGGCGCGAGAAGCAGGGATTTTTATAGAAAGAAGTTTAAGTGTCAAATACCAAAAGCGCACTGAGGATTTATACGCTGTAGGCTGTTTATGTTTTTATTCTATAAAAAACGAATAGTCTTTTATGAGGCGACTGGAAAAATCTCAAGTAAAATATTTTTTATTTTAAGTTATAGTACAGAAATTTCTTTAATTAACGGAGGATGAAATTATGGAAAAAAATTTGTCTGCTGTTAATGAACTTTTTGCCGGTGTGTTTAACGATATATTGAATATTGAGGAGAAAGTCCTTAAAAACGGCGTGTTTAACGATGTTTCCGTTTCCGAGGCCCATACTATTGAGGCTATTGGCATGTATGAGTCCAAAAATATGTCTGATGTGTCAAGAAAACTCGGGATTACCGTCGGGACTCTTACCGTGGCCGTTACAAATCTTGTTAAAAAAGGTTATGTGGCCCGCGAGAGATGCGCTAAGGACAGGCGTGTCGTGAATATTTCCCTTACAAAAAAGGGAAGGGTTTTTTACAGGTTTTATGACAAAGTTCATTCCGATATGATTAGGGAAATAACAGTAGGTATGAGCGAGCAGGAAGTCAATGTTCTTAACGAGGCGTTATCCAATTTAAGCAAATATTTAATCGACAAATATAATAACATTAAACGAGGAGAGGCTTATGTTTGATTCAAAAATAACTGCTTTTAGCAAGTATGTTCCTGAGAAAATAGTTACTAACGATGATTTAAGCAAAATTGTGGACACTTCGGATGAATGGATTTTCTCGAGAACAGGCATAAAGGAAAGAAGAATCTCAACATCTGAGAACACTTCTGAGGTCTGCGCCAAAGCCGCTGAGGCTTCTATCATAAAAGCGGGTATTTCTCCCGATGATATAGAGCTTATTATAACCGCCACGATGACCCCGGATTATTCATCGCCGTCAACGGCGTGTATAGTTCAAAAATTAATCGGCGCTAAAAAAGCCGTCTCATTTGATTTAAGCGCGGCTTGTTCAGGATTTGTTTTCGCTCTGTGCACCGCCGATAAATTTATAAAAACAGGCGCTTTTAAAAACGCTCTTGTTATCGGCGGAGAGGTTACCTCAAAGGTTATTGACTGGTCTGACAGAGGAACTTGCGTACTTTTCGGCGACGGCGCCGGGGCCTGCGTTATTAAACAGGGTAAAGGCGGAGGGATTATCGCCGAGGACCTGCACAGTGACGGGGAGAGGTTCGACTCTCTTACTTCTTTATACACTCCTGTAAGCAATCCTTATCACAGGGATGACAAAGAGAGCTCCAACAGGCTTACAATGGACGGACGGGAGATTTTTAATTTCGCCACAAGAAAAGTGCCTGAAAGTATAACCGCTGTTTTACAAAAAGCCAATCTCTCACCGGAGGATATTAAATATATTGTTCCTCATCAGGCAAACAGCAGAATTGTTGAGATTATA
This sequence comes from uncultured Eubacteriaceae bacterium, assembly GCA_947565475.1. Classification (GTDB taxonomy): domain Bacteria; phylum Bacillota; class Clostridia; order Lachnospirales; family CAG-274; genus MGBC114079. The sequence goes on along the minus strand of CANOGI010000053.1, from coordinate 3,292 downwards.
TCGAGAAAAATGAAAATTCCCATGGATAAATTTTTTATGAATATGGATAAGTACGGCAACACTTCCGCCGCGAGTATTCCTATCGCTTTGACTGAGTTATCTGATATGGGATTAATTAAAGAGAAAGACAAATTAATAATCACAGGTTTTGGAGGGGGGCTTACATGGGGCTCCGCTGTTATTGAGATATAAGAGTTATTGTCAATACTAATCTCGTTTATAAATCGGATGTTAATTACAGGATTTTTTATTGTTTCGCCATAAAAGCTCTGTGAACCGTTATAGAGGATAGGTATGGTGAACGAGATATGTTCCGTTGTTTAAAGGAGATTAATATAAATAAACACGATGAGTTTAACAGACAGAGGAAGTCACCTGTTGGGTACTTACTCTTGTATTTAGGGGGAGCGCAAGACAGGTTGCGAGGGCGAGCCGCCTCATTTTGAATACAAAGGCGAATACTTTCGCCGTCGGTTATGAGAATTTTTGTTATACAAAAATTTTCGTAGTCTCGACAACGTGTATATGAAAAATACGATACTTTTCTAAATGTATGAATACTGTGTTTTTAAAACACTGTAAATAAAAAATAATTTTTTTTGGAGGATATTATTATGGCATTTGATAAAATTAAAGAAATTATAGCGGAGCAACTTGGAAAAGACCCTGACGAGATTACTATGGAAACATCTTTTAAAGATGACCTTGAGGCGGATTCTCTTGACTTGTTTCAGATTATTAACGATATTGAGGACGAGTTTGATATAAAAATAGAGGACGCGGAGGAAATTTCTACTGTCGCGGACGCTGTAAAATTTGTCGAGGAACAGACAAAATAATGTTTTGAGGGAATATATATTCCCTTACATAATGATAAAACGCCGTTTAATGAACAATTAAACGGCATTTACGCTTAATGGATTTTGAGAATATAAATAAATTGAATACAGGTGATGAAATGAAATCAGATTTGTGTAGTATTTTAGGTATTAAATATCCAATTTTTCAAGGCGCCATGGCGTGGATAGCCGACGCGAGTCTTGCCAGCGCGGTTTCGAACGCGGGGGGACTTGGTATTATCGCGGCGGGAAACGCGCCGGCGGACGTTGTAAGAAAACAAATCAGAGATACAAAAAAGCTTACCGACAAGCCTTTTGGCGTGAATATTATGCTTTTATCCCCTTATGTGGATGAGATTGTAGACCTCGTATGCGAGGAGGGTGTAAAAGTTATTACGACGGGAGCGGGAAACCCGGGAAAATACCTTGAGAAATTTAAGGAAAACAATATTAAATTTATCCCTGTTGTGCCAAGCGTCGCTTTGGCGAGGCGTATGGAAAAAAGCGGGGCGGACGCTATTATCGCCGAGGGCATGGAATCGGGAGGACACGTTGGAAAGCTTACAACTATGGCTCTTTTGCCTCAGGTTGTTGACGCTGTTGATATTCCTGTTATCGGAGCGGGAGGAATAGCCGACTCAAGAGGAATGGCCGCCGCTTTTATGTTAGGAGCCAAAGCGGTTCAGATAGGAACGAGATTCCTTGTAGCCAAGGAATGCACCGTCCATGAGAATTATAAAAACGTTATTCTCAAGGCGAAAGATATTGACACCACTGTTACGGGACAGTTTACAGGGCATCCTGTTCGTGTTATAAGAAACAGGTTGGCGAGAGAGCTTGAGAAGATTGAAAAAAACCTTGTTGACGAAGAGGCGGCGAACGCCAGATTTGAGGAACTCGGAAAAGGCGCTCTCCAGCGTGCTGTTGTGGACGGGGACGTTGATTTCGGTTCGGTTATGTCTGGGCAGGTTGCCGGGATGGTCAATAGAGAGCAAACCTGCGAGGAAATTATAGACGAGCTTGTTAAAGGCTTTGACAAGCTTATTCCGGAAAATTAATTTTATGGCGGTATCAAAAAAGATAATTTATTTGGTGTGTTAATTTTTGGGATTTAAAAATTTTAAAATTTACGGGAATAGGTGAGTTTTATGAAGATTGCTTTGATGTTCGGCGGACAGGGAGCTCAATACTCAGGTATGGGCAAGGAGCTCTATGACAATTTTTCGGTATGTAAAAATGTTTTTGACAGCGCCGACGAGGTTCTTGACTTTAAGGTGACGGACTTGTGTTTTGGTGATAATGATGATTTAAATAAAACGGAGTTTACTCAGCCGGCTATACTAACTTTAAGCACAGCCGTTTATGAGCTTATGAAAGAAAAAGGTCTTAAAGGTGATTATGCCGCCGGACTTAGTTTAGGCGAGTATTCGGCTCTTGTCGCCAGCGGGGCTCTTGATTTTAAGGAGGCTGTAACGCTTGTCAGGAAAAGAGGAAAGTTTATGACGGAGGCTGTTTTGCCGGGCGTCGGCGCTATGAGCGCTGTTTTAAACCTTTCGGCTGACGAGGTTGGAAAAGCCTGCGAGGACGCCTCAGACTTTGGGCAGGTTATGATAGCTAATTATAACGCCCCGGGGCAGATTGTTATAGCTGGAGAGGTCAAAGCTGTTGAAAGGGCCGAACAGCTTGTTATTGAGAGAGGCGCAAAAAGAGCGGTGAGACTTAATGTGAGCGGACCTTTTCACACCCCCTTGCTTAAAACGGCGTCAGATAAGCTCAGCGAAGAGCTTAGAAATGTTAAAATAAATGATATGGAATTTCCGGTAATAACTAACCTTACAGGAGACATTGTAATTAAAGAGAATATAGCCGACACCCTTACGAAACAGGTTATGAATCCCGTAAAATGGGAGCACACGGTCAGAAAGTTTATTGAGCTTGGCGTTGATACTTTTGTCGAGCTTGGACCAGGCAAAACTCTCTCTTCTTTTGTTAAAAAGGTAAGCAAGGAAGTCTCTGTATATAATGTCGAGGATTTGAAATCATTAGAAAAAACTTGCAAAGGACTTGGTTTGGAATGTTAAAGGAAAAAACTGTTATTGTCACGGGCGGGGCTAAAGGTATCGGCCGAGCTATCGCCCTTGAGTTCGCCGAAAACGGCGCTAATATTGTGTTAAACTACAGGAGCGCTCTGCCGGCCGAGCTTGTGTCAGAAATTGAGTCGAAAGGGGTCAAGTGTCTTCCGTATAAGGCGGACGTCGGGAATTTTGACGAGGCGAAAGCGCTTATTGACGGAGCTGTCTCAGAGTTTAAAACCGTTGATGTTCTTGTGAACAACGCTGGTATCACAAAAGATACTTTACTTATGCGTATGGGCGAGGATGATTTTGACTCGGTGTTGTCCGTCAACCTTAAAAGCGTTTTTAATATGGTAAAGTTCGCGAGCAAAATAATGC
>CANOGI010000052.1 GCA_947565475.1 uncultured Eubacteriaceae bacterium | reverse complement strand
CCTTTAGCGTCATTGTCCGCTTTCGTTGTCCCTATATAATATTCATAAGTTCCGTCTCTATTGTCGTCAAGCCCTGCCACAAGACAAAGATTTGTCAGCGCCATATTTCCATTTTTCTCATTAAGATAATTGTCGCAGACGCCGTCAAACGCTTTTTCCCCATATTTAAAATAACTTTCTTCAATATATCCGAGTCTCACAGCTTTCATAATTGAGTAGGAGACCGCCAGAGTACCGCTTGTCTCAAGATAATTTCCACTTTTACCGCCTTGGTCAACAACCTGATACCACATACCCGTGTCGGGGTCTTGATATTTAATAAGAGCGTCCACATATTCTTTATAAATACTTATAAGCCTTTGTTTTTCATCTGTCATACTGTCCGGCATTTTCTCAATAGTATCGACAAGACTCATAGCGTACCAGCCTATCGCCCTTAGCCAAAAACTTTTGGACAAACCATTCTCAGCGCTTGACCAGCTTTGCTTTCCGCTCTTATTGTAAGCGTCGTCGTATCCGTGATAGTAAAGTCCCGTTTCGGGGTCTTTCATATTGTTGTAAACATTTATAAATTGACTGTAAGAGTCTTCGCATACTTGTGAATCATTAAACTTATTCCCATATTCCATATAAAATGGTTGAGCCATATAAAGTCCGTCAAGCCAAATCTGCTGAGTATACTTCTTCTTATGCCAAAAATTACCTTTTACGTTATAACTTGTTCTTGGCTGATTCACAAGCTGATTTTGAAGTTTATCAATAGCGGCTTTATACTTCGCCTCTCCTGTTCTCTCATAAAAATAAAATAAAGGTTTTCCTGGGTTGATGTCGTCAAGTATATAATTATTTTCCGTATAGACGGAATTCTCACCACTGTAATGAATAATCTCGCCGGAGTCGCTTATAAAAAAGTCCATATGTTTCTTGGCGTAGTCATAATATGTATTGTCTCCCGTTCTCTCATAAATATCTAAAAAAGCTTTAATCATAGCCCCACTGGCATAGTGCCATATGTTTTTTCCGCTTTTTTCAATATTCCACGAAATATCTTTATAAGTAACATTTCCATTTTTATCAACGTTGTTTACCATAAGTTGCGAAATCATTTTCTCAACCTTAGTGAATCTTTCCTTATTCTCCTCATTTATATTATCTTCCTGTGTGGTTGTCTCAAAATCACCTTTGGTAGTGGTTTCCGTTGTTCCCTCAGTTGTATTTTCCGTTGTGCTTTCTGTTTGCGATATATCTCCGCCTGAGTAAACAATTTCAATTCTATAAATTTTAATACCACTGGCGGTTGACCAAAGATAAAGTTTCTCGCCGTTTCCGGTATAATTATAAGATACCTCTGATAAATAAGAACTAACGGCGTTTTCTGAAATTTTATCTCCGTTTTTATCGGAAAGACGAAGAGTCCTTTTATCAGCTCCTCCGCTGGCCGCGATAACCTTTATCTCGCAATCACCATCAGTGTTAAAAGAGACGTTTCGGAAACTGATACTTCCGCCTCCGCTTAAATCAATGCATCGTGAGTAAGTTTTTCCGTTAAACTCTTTCTCAAAAACACAAATATTCACCTTTTTATCGGTCGTAGCGTTAATTGTAAGTCCATCAATAACAGTAGGACTGTCCTTTTCCCCAATAATATCAAATCTGTCGTCATCAATGTCCCAGATGACAGTTTTTCCCTGATTTTCCGTAGTGCTTTCAGTTGTGTTTTCTGTAGCGCTTTGAGTAACACTTTCTGTTGTGTTTTCTGTAGCGCTTTGAGTAACACTTTCTGTTGTGTTTTTCGTTGTGTTTTCTGTAACGCTTTCTGTTGTGTTTTTCGTTGTGTTTTCTGTAACGCTTTCTGTTGTGTCTTTCGTACTGCTCTCTGTGCTCTCTTCCTTTTCAATAGGAAGAACAAAATCTTTGTTAAGTGCCTTTTTTAAAATAAGAGCCGCATCAACAGCCGTGACCTCGCTATTTTCTTGATTTTTAACATTAGCGTTTAAAAGACCATCTTCTGACAGACCTGAAAAATTTTTGTCAAGAACATATTGAAGAACAAGAGAAGCGTCCTCAACATCAACAGCGCCGTTTAAATCAACATCGCCCGGTACGGCGAAAGCGGGGCAGACAGAATAAAACGCCATAACCGCCGCGATAAATAACGTAAAAACATTTTTAATCATAATATTCCTCCATTTGTCAAAATACAAAAAGTTATTTATATTTACTTAAATACATATAATCGTCTTATAGCAGACTTGCTTAATATTTTTTAATTTATGACACATTAAAAAATTATATATCTATATAGCGTAAAACGTCAAGTATCAAAAAGATACGAAAAATAAAGTATATAGTCAAATCACTTAAAAAACGAACAAGTTCGGCGGCTAAAAATCACTTTTGCCGCGTTAGCGTCAGCCGGCATAGGCTCCTAACTATGTTCTCCTTATTTTGTTTATTTTCAAGTAGTTTGACTATGCTCATTAAATTGATTGACTTAAACCGCTTATCGTATATATCGGCAAAATGATTTTATTTATTAATAATTATTAAAAAAAACTCCATAGTAATTAAAACCATGAAATTTTAAAATGTTTTCTTATTTTTAATATGAGTTCGATAAAAAATAACAGCGAAACGTAGTTTTGCTCAGAAGTTTTTGTCAAACTTTTTTTAATAGGTGCCGCAAAGAAGTGCGGGCGGTGTAAACCGACTTTTGGCAGAGCTAAAATCACTGGCCAGTTTGTGGAGTTTGAGGCAGAGCTTCAAGGTTTTTATTCTTAAAGAGCATTTTTGGAGGTTTGGAACTTTTTTTATATAGAAAAAGGTTCCATTTACTATAAATTTCTGTCGAACTCACGTTAAAATATTTAAACTTATCACAAAAGTATTACTTATAAAAATATTAATAGCGGACTTCTTTTGAAATATTACAACAATTTTCTAACTTTTCTAAAATTATCGTAATGTCTCAAAAAAAGTCCGCTATTAATATTTTTATAAATTTCCGCTAACATACAATGTACTTTTTATAATTGACATAATGCTTTCCATACTGCTCGTCTTAGAGCCGGAAATATTATAGGCGTTTTTCCATTTTTGTGATATATCTATCATTTTTTGACCAATATTATCAGGGATATCATCTGTTTGCGCCTGATTTTTATAAGAGTTTGCGATAGACAAATTTATTTTTGACATTTTCTTCGCCATATTGTCAAAAGCTGAAGCCGCTTTTTTAGTGTTTTCCGCGAAAATATCAGTAAGTTCTGACGCTTTCTGGTATGCTTTGTCTAATTTACTTAATTCCTCTTCCATAGTCAATTTTCTGTATCCTGTCTCGGAATTTTTATCTTCCTCATAATGTTCTATTGTCCCGTCCTTATAACCTTTAACAATCTGGTCATACAGATTTCCATAAGCCTTTACATAGTCTTCAGCTCTGTTTGAAATACTGTATGTACTGCCGTTTTTACGCTGTTCTTTAAAAATGCCCGCTTCTTTAGCTAATTGATAATCGTAATCTATCTGAATAGATTTTGAGGCTTCTTTTATTAAACCTCGTGTTTTTATAATATCTTCATATGTTGTTTTCCGCGCCCCGCTTTTCTGAATTTGCTTTCTGTAATTATCACGGCTTTCTTTAGAAATTGTAACTACTGTCTGATTATTAAAAGCCTCACTTTTTTGTACTGTTTTTTCCGTGTCTGTCCTTTTTGAGACATTAAGTGTATTGTTTTCTATATTAACCTGATTTGTATTATTAATATTTATTGACATTTTTATCACCTTCTTTAAAAATCCCTTACCACAACGCCGAACGCATTACAAGCCCGTTTATATGCTTGTATCAAAAGATTTTCTGGGAAGAATAAGTTTGTTTCCTGATTTCACAAGAGCGTTATCAACAGCCTCTCTTGTTACACTGTCTAAAACACTTCTGTCAAACGGCTTTCCTATTTCCCAGTTAGGGTCAGCGGCTTTAACCGCATCATAAAACGCTTGATTATAGGCTGTCTCATACTGCTGTAAAGTCCATGTGCCCTTTAATCTGTCCTCTTTTTTAATGCTGAGCTGAAACGCACGATAAACATCTGACCTCTTTGTTGTGTCTCCGTTGTGTACACCATATTCAGCAATAAATTCCCTTTTACAATTTTCAAACATCTTTTCTCTCGCGTCCTCTGAAATGCTTATAATCTGGTGACGTTCAGATTCAGGAATGCCATTTACTAACATCCCCGGCACAATAAGTCCGCCGGCGGTATAGTCTCCATCACTGTTATATCCGCTCATTAAATTTTTAATTGCCTGCACATTCGTAAACATCGCGCCGGTTTCTCCCGCTGTTTTCATCATCTCACTGATAACAGCCTTGTACCGCTTACTGTTTGTGTCAATTCCCGCCGCTCTCAGCTGAGCTTGTACTGAACCGCTTGATATATCAGATACTTTAAAAGAATTTAGGATTCCCTGTCCGCTTGAATTGTTGTTTTTTATTCCAAACATCAATTCAAATAAATAGCTGTAATCGGTATTAATTCTTGACATATTTATCCCTCCCTGATAAATAAAAACATATTCTTTGATTTATACATAACTGCTCTTATTATATATATCGACTCCACACAAAAAAAATTAATAATATAATATCACAGTTATTCCACAAATTTGTTTAATGCGCAAAAATTTTTACCATACGTTGTAATAACAACAAATAAACTTGAGAAAATACATTTTAGATAGCTTCTTCTATAATTTGCTTTTCGCTTAAAATTTTTATTTTTATTCCGTGTCTTTTCCCTGATTCCTCACTAAGTTTTTGATATAGTGAACAAATTTAAAAAGCGCAAAAAAATATTTTATTGGCACATAAGCGATTCTGACTGATAAGCGAATCGCGTTAGCAATTTACAGGTAATGCAAATAAAATAATCTTTTTGCCTCTTTTAAATTTTGTTCACTATATTAGCTTTTTTCCAAACTTAACAGCAATTTTATAAAAAAAATATTTCATTCAATGCTTCTTAATCTTTTCGGCGTTAAAAATCAGAATGCCTTTCACTGAAACATTGAATGAAATATTTTTTCTTTTTTATTAAACTGCTGGTCAAGACCACGAGAATTTTTATATAACAAAAATTCTCGTAACCGACGGGCGAAAGTATGCGCCTTTGTATTCAGAGTAAGGCTGGTCGCAAAACTTCGTTTTGCTGTTCGCCTTTGCAACCTGACTTGAGCTCCCCAAGAATACAAGAGTAAGTTTCCCCGCTTAAGGAGCAGGGAACTTCCTCTCACAAAAGCGCGTCCGCCAAAATCTTTTATATACCAATGTCAACGCCCTCAAGAACTCTGTTCATATTTTTAACGGCGCACATTTCCCCGCACATAGTACATGTTTCACTAATCTCCGGCATAGATGACTCTCTGTAGGCTTTCGCTTTTTCAGGGTCGATAGCCTCTTTAAACTGAGCGTCCCAGTCAAGCTTTCTTCTTGCCTCTGCCATACGTCTATCCCACTGCCTCGCCCCTTTAACGCCTTTCGCTATATCAGCGGCGTGAGCGGCGATTTTGCTCGCTATAATACCATCTTTCATATCCTGCAAATCAGGCAACCTTAAATGTTCCGCTGGAGTGACATAACATAAGAAATCAGCGCCGTTAGCCGCGGCGATGGCCCCTCCGATAGCGCTTGTTATATGGTCGTATCCTGGAGCGATATCGGTAACGAGAGGCCCCAAAACATAAAAAGGAGCTCCGTGGCAAAGTCTTTTTTCAATAATCATATTAGCCGCTATCTCATTCATAGCCATATGTCCGGGGCCCTCAATCATAACCTGAACATTTCTTTCCCACGCCCGTTTCGTAAGCTCTCCTAAAACGATGAGTTCCTCAATCTGGCTTGCGTCAGTGGAATCCTCGATACACCCCGGTCTGCAGGCGTCGCCTAAGCTCATCGTAACGTCATATTTTTCGCATATATCCAAAACTTTATCATAATACTCATAAAAAGGATTCTCATTTCCTGTAAGTTCCATCCATGAGAAAACAAGAGCCCCGCCTCTTGACACAATATTCATAAGCCTGCCGTTCTCCTTAAACTTTTTAGCGGTGCTTTTGTTTATGCCTACATGAATAGTTTGAAAATCAACGCCGTCTTTAGCGTGAGCCTCAACTACCTCAAGAAATTCTTCCGCTGTAATATCCTGGAGTTTTTTATGGTGGTATCCGATAACATCGTACATAGGAACCGTGCCCACCATAGCGCTTGATTCGCTTACAAGTCTTTGTCTGAAATCTTTTGTTTTGCCATATGAGCTAAGGTCCATAATAGCCTCCGCTTTCATGTTAAGAGCGGTTCTTACCTTTTCCATTTCCTTGTCAATATTGGCACAGTCCTTTGAGATTCCGAGATTCACATTTATTTTTGTACGCATTCCCTCTCCAACAGCTTCCGGGTCAAGGCTTTTATGGTTCTTGTTCGCTGGGATAATAATTTTGCCTTTAGCTATAAGCTCTTTAAGTAAGTCAATGTCAATATTTTCCTTTTTAGACACAATTTCCATTTCTTTAGTAGTAATGCCTTTTCTGGCGGCGTCCATTTGAGTTGTATACATCATCAATCCTCCTAAAAAATAAAAAAAGCTTTAATTTTAAGCGAAAAGCCTAAAAGAAAAGCCTATAATTTTAATTATGAAACCAAATTCAATTTAAGTTAAATTACTCGCATAAAACTTAAACTCGCGTAATTACGGTTTTTAAATTAAGACTTCCCTTCGATAGCATTATCTATATCAGGTCAAAGGGTATAATCTCAGCGAAAATGCACCCCCGTCATAAGTAAAAAAATACCTGTAATCATTATACCGCCATAAACAATAATAATCAATACTTTTTTATAATTTTTCATCAAAAGCAATTTTTTAACTATGGGATGCCTCTTGTATCATTAAACTCTCAAAATAAACTTTAAAATATAGAGCCTATGTTTTTCCGAGTTTTTTATTTAATCTAAAAAACCTTATAATATTTACTGTAAGTAACAATTATTTTTATTTAAAATTTTAATTGATAAGAGAAGGGGTGTGAAAAATTCATTTTTTCACACCCCTTCTCTTATATTCAGTGTGGGTATAAGTTCCCACTGAATATAAAGGTGAATGTTCTTGCTGTCGGTTATGAGAATTTTTGTGTAACAAAAATTCGAGTAGTCTTGACAAATTGATTTCAATAATAATTTTTTATTCGCGCATTGTTTTCATATATCCCTAAAGCATATAAAAATTAAACTTCTCAGCGATTTTTTTATACATAGGAACCGAAATGCCGTTCTCTTTCGCCATTCTCACAACGGCAAAAATAAGCCCGTCTATTTCAGACTCATTTCCTTTTTCGATATCTTTTTGCATTGATGACGTAACATTCGGAAGAACAGACTCCAAAATACTGAGATTTTTCTCAATAATGTCGTCCCCTAAATCAATATCCATCGCTTTGCCGACTTCTATAACTTCTTTCATAAGAGTAATAAAAACGTCTCTTTTTTCTCCTGGAACTTGAAGGTCTCCGGCGTTAGCGCCAAGATAAGCGCATACGGCAGACATCGGCGATACATAAGAAAACTTTTTAAATACTTCTCTTTGAATATTATCGGAAACGGAAGCCTCTATTCCGCTTTCATTAAGGTCTTTTGTAATCTGAGTTATAATACCGTTCCATTTATGGGCTTCTTTTCTCTTTAAATCGTGCTTTCTAAATCCGTAAATCATCCGAAAAATGTTGCTTCTCATAGTAATCTCGCCATAATGGGAAATATCGGAGGAAATATATATACATCCTCCAAGTGAGAGAACTTTTGGAACTTTTTTTGAAATCTTAGTCGCGAAACCAAAAACGTTTGTAATAGGTATTACGACAGTATTCTCATGAGAAGCCCTTTCTATAAACGGAATAAGCTTGTTAATAGAATAACATTTCACACATACAAAAATAACATCGGCTTTTTCATCATATAAATTTATGTTTGAAATTACAGGTTCTTTTATGTGTATTTTGCCCATTTGAGGAGAAAGAATAAAAAGCCCTTTTTGCTCAATAGCCTCAAGATGTTTTCCTCTCGCTATAAACGATACGTCTTTTCCTGTGTTGGCGAGAAATCCTCCTATACAAGCCCCTGTTCCCCCTGTTCCTATAATCAAATATTTTAAATCCATAAAAGAGATTTTCCTCCTTTCTATAGAAACTAATCTGTATAAACCTCTTAAAACGGCGCGTATACTTTACCTGTTATAATCAATTAATATAAGGCGTATCCGAAAACTCTGTATATATTATTAAAACTGTGTAAAACTCCAGTTAGCTATAGCGATACAATAAAAAATAATTAATGATAATATATGCTCTTCCGCCTGTTTACTTTACGTATGTACAAAACAAAAAATAAATAATATAATACCGAACTTATTTTCCCTAAAAAAAGCTATTCCTATTTATTATATCAAAGTTTTGATAAAAAGACAAGAAATATATTTCCAAAAATTTTAAAAAGGTGTTTATTTATAATTATTTATCTTTTTTGTCGTGAAAGGCTTTGATGTTTGAAAAGATATTATGGTGTTTTGTAACGCCTATTTTTTGATAAAGTATTATAGTCAATCAAGATGATTTACTATAATACTTTATCTGAACCGCTCTGTTAAAACTGATTTATGTGTGTATTCTCATAGCCCAAAAATCTGCGAATCAAAAGTCACACGTAACACTTGCCCTTTTATTCTTTTATTTTATAATTTTTCACTCTCATCTCTCGCTTTAAGTCTTTCCCAGCGTCTGTCAATTTCTTTTTGTATTTCATCAACGGTGTCTTTAAATTCTTCGCCTTTAAGATGTTTTGTGCGCCCCATCATTGAAAGCCATTCTAAAACGCCTACTTTGTTATTTTTCTTTTCGGGATTATAATTAATTGTCGTGATTCCGTTTTCAATCTCATATAACGGGTGATAACAGCAGTCTACAGCTTTAGCTATAACGTCTTTCTCGTATCTCGGCTCGTCGTTCCAGTTAAGAGGGCACGCCGATAAACATTTTATATAGGCCATACCCTCCTTTTTAGCGTATTGCTGAGCCTTTTTAGCCTTTTTAATAAAATCTGTAGGATGGGTTTCCGAGGCTGTCGCCACGTAAGGAATATTGGCGGCGGCGAAAATCTGCGGGTTGTCCTTGTGGAAGGTGAGTTTGCCTTTCTCAAATTTACCTACATGACTTGTGGAACTTTTTGCCCCCTTTGGAGTGGAATAAGATTGCTGATACCCTGTGTTCATATACCCGCCGTTATCATACTCAAGCACAATCATGCCGTGTCCTCTAAGTCCCGCTCCAATAGCTGAGCCAAGCCCAATATCAAGTCCGCCGTCTCCCGAAACCATAATGAAAGTAACATCCTCATCAGGAATTTCGCCTCTCTTGACTTTCTGGTTATACGTCTCAAGCACTCCTGAGAGAGTGGCGGCTCCGCTTTGAAATAAGTTATGAATATAATTTACTTTAAAAGAAGTCTTCGGATATGCTGTTGTGACAACCATGCCGCAGCCTGTATGAAACAGTAAAACAACATTTCCGGAAATACCTTTTAAAAATATATTTAAGTTGATAAAAATTCCACAGCCAGGGCAGGCCCCGTGTCCTGGCGCTATACGCCTCGGCATTCTCAGGCTTTCCTTAATGTTTCCTCCGGAAACCGTTATTTTGCCATTTTCGTCAAAAGACGCTGAAACATTGTCAGGAGACGAGCCCTCTTTTGTGAGAGGCGCGAAATATCGTAAGTCCTTTTCTCCCGAACCTACATATTTGTTTATATAGTCAAATTTTAACACCTCTTCGGCGTTTAACGCTTTTAGAGCGTCCTCGAATATTTTCTCGGCGTCCTCAACATAAAAATCACATCCGCCGATACCGTAAATACGGCTTAAAACTTTCGCCGTAGAGTCACAGTCTTTTAAAAGGGCTTTGACTTCTATGGACAAATTACCCCCTCCAGCGCCAAAGCTATCCTGTCTGTCGCATACGACAATAACTTTAGCGCTTTTTATAACATCGTAAATCTCAGAAACTGCCCACGGTCTTAAAACGCTTACAGTAGCCACACCGACTTTAAAACCTTTCTGTCTTAAATTGTCAACGGCGTCTTTCGCCGTATCATAGGCTGAGCCTAAAATAAAAATAAGAACGTCCGCGTCTTTTGCCATATATCCTTTGCAAATATGATATCTTCTGCCAGAAATATCACAATACTCCTCAAAAATCTGGGGAATTAAAGATTTACCTTTTTCCATAGCAATATGAAGCTGATATTTGTTGTTTGTAAGGTCTGGTTCGTTCATATAAGAACCTATAGTAACAGGATTCTCAAAATCAAACACCGTAACAGGAGGTTTATATTCTCCAATAAAACTCAAAACATCTTCATCTTTCTCAAACACAGAAGCCTTTCTTTTTTGATGGCTCGTGAAAAATCCGTCATAGGATACAATAACCGGTACTCTAAGTTTTTCAGCGATTTTAAGGGCTATAATGTTAAAATCGTAAACTTCCTGAGGAACTTTAGCGAAAAGAATAATCCAGCCACAGTTAAGAGCGAACATAATGTCGCTATGGTCACCCTTAATAGACAAAGGTCCGGAAACGGTTCGGCAGGCTACGTTTAAAACCATTGGAAATCTTGTTCCGGACTGAACCGGAAGCTGCTCTATAGCGTATAAAAGGCCATTGGCGCTTGTGGCGTTAAAAACTCGGCCCCCCGCGGCGCTAGCTCCATAGCATACCCCCGCGGCGCTGTGTTCGCCCTCCGCCGGTATGAGTTTTATATCGTGCAGACCTTCCGCCCCCATTAAGTCAAGCTGTTCAGCTACCTGTGTGGACGGAGTGATTGGATAGTACCCCATAATATGATAGTTTATTTGTTTCGCGGCAAGGGCCGCGAGCTCGTTTCCGCTGTCAAAGACTATTTTCTGACTAAGCATAAAAATCCCCCTTTAATTTTCCGAGTTAGCGGTATAAGAAACCGATTCAACCCAAGAATTAGAACCAACATCGTCAAAATTAATATTCTTATCCAAAAGCTCGATATTGTTTACATTTGTTTTGGAAATATCGTGCTCGCTTTCAATTCCGGCAGTAATGGCGCTTGTCGGACATACCTCAACACACCTTAAACAG
>CANOGI010000051.1 GCA_947565475.1 uncultured Eubacteriaceae bacterium | reverse complement strand
CAACAGGCTACCTATCCATTTTAATTTCATCATAAATATAATAACATTCCTTAAATTTAATATTATTCATTTCATAAGCCATATCAAAAATTTTACGAGAAAGTTTAGAACTTCTAAGTTTCTCTGACGTAAAAAATATATTTATCAAAAATTTTTTTTAAATCTGTTTAATTCCGTATCCCTAAAATTCAACAAAGTATCGTCAATATAAAAAAACATCATAAGTATCATCTATCTATAACAAACCAGTATAAAGAATGAACAAACAAGTTCTAAAAACTGATATGTTAAGGTATTATTTTATTAATTCTTAATAAAAATTTTGTAGATTGCGGCAAATATAATCTGTATATTTATTAAAAATTTACTTTTTAATCTTCAATTTTAAAATATATATCATTAAAATACCATCTGTAAGTATTATAACAGATGGTATTTGTTTATCAATATTTAGTGAGCAAGTCTATAAGCCGAGTTCTGTCGTGAATGGTCATCTATCTGGAATCACAGTTGCCTGTAATTTCATGCGACCTTTACCTGAAACGGAACGGGCAGCTCCTTTTGTTTCAATTCGGTCTTGCTCCGAGTGGGGTTTACATAGACCATCTTTGTCGCCAAAGACACGGTAAGCTCTTACCTTACCTTTCCACCCTTACTTATATAAATAAGCGGTTTATTTCTGTTGCACTATCCTTAAAGTTACCTTCACCGGGTGTTACCCGGCACTCTTGCCCTATGGAGCTCGGACTTTCCTCATGCAAAAAGCACGCGACCACTCAACTTACTCATTGTTAATAATATCATACAAATTAAAAAAAGTCAACTTTATTAAAACAATTTTTATGAAAAAACATATAAAAATATTTGCCGCTATACAACTGGTATCTTATATTTTTTTCAAACTGGTACTATCAAAATATTTTGTTTTGTTATATAATATAGTAGTAAAAAATTATAGTTTTTATAGATAAGTAAACTGTAAAAATTTTATAATTTTTATACAAATATAAAAAAATCGCTAATTAATTATCATGAAAACCGCTTTGATAGTTAATTAACATTTTTTAAAGTAAAGGAGTGCGATTGTATGAAATTAAAAAAATTGACATCAGCTTTATTATCGTCCGTAATTATGTTTACAATGGCTTTTACGCCCACAAATATTTTAGCGGATAATGCGAGAACAAATTTTTCTGTTGATGTCAACTTTACGACGATGAGTGGCGTTCCCGTTTATAGTGAGGAAACTGGGGAAGGATTTATCTCAAAAACAAACGCTATTTTACCGGAAAAAGCAAAAAGAGAAGTTGCAGACACATCCAAAATTAGTGTAACTTCAGCCAACGGAGCGCAAGTTACCGAAAGCGATGGGAAATATTTAAAATATGTCGACTCAGAAGATTGGAATTATGGCGGTTTAATTTACAGAGTTGACACAAACGCTCCGGGCGCTTATCACCTTGAGGTTGAAGTCACTGGAGACTCTTCCGATACATGGGTCGCCCCAACAGGTATGCGTGCTGACAGACTTACAGGTACAAGCCCTTGGGACACGGCTGGGCTTGTAAGAAGATTGACTTCAGCTAAATGGGAAGGTTCAAAATGGACTTATGACTTTGTGACGGGACAAGATTTTATAGAAATAGAAATTGAACCAAATAAACTTCCAACCCCAAACTCACCAAAAACTGTAGGTGTAAAATCAATAAAAATTACATCTATTAATCCAAATGCAGCTGGTGATAAACCAACTATTCATATTTTGGGAGATTCGACGCAAAAAACTTATACTTTTATTTCAACTATAAGCACATGGGGGCAAACTCTAATTGATTATTTTGATTCTGAAAAAGTAAATGTGGTTAACTACTCAATGGGCGGTCGTGCTATGAAAAGCAATTATACTGAGGGAAGAATAGACGACATTCTTATGAGAGGAAAAGAAGGTGACTTTGTCTTTATACATTCCGCTCATAACGATGAGAGCGGTAGCCCGACAAGCCGTTTTATACGTGGTACACAATATGGTACATTAGAGGAAAATAACGCTTTATATAATGAATGGCTTGATATGTATGTCACAGCGATAAAAGCGAGAGGTATGACTCCTGTACTTGTGACATCTATGCCAAGAACAGGTAACGGAAGATATTCGGAAAACACGTCAAAGCCTAATGGTTTTAATCCTGACGCTCCGGGAAATATGAGGGCGAAAGCTAAAACAGATACGAAAGTAGGGTTAGTTGAACTTTACTCTGGAGCGAAAGAATACATCGATTCTTTAGACGCCAACGAAATTTTTGGAATATATAACAGTTTTGAGGCGGGCGAAACCCCCGCGGCAAGCGATGGAGCGAGCCAGGCGAATGGACAGGAAAAATCAGACGGTACTCATTATAGAGAGGCGGCGGCGAGACAATGGTGCCGTATTATGTTGCAAAGTATATACGACCAGTCTGTAGCGACGGAAGATACATATAACGATAAAGATATTATGACAGAACTTACGTCTTATATGAAAAATGATGTTAAAACGGCGGCGCAGTCCGGCGATTGGTCAGCGGTATTTCCTGAAATGGCTGTGGACGTAAGCGCCAAAGGAGTTGTTCCTGGGGCTGAACAACAACCAAAAGAAAATTATTATTATAGAAACTCTATTGAAAAGCTTTTACAGCTTGGAATTATGAAAAAAGATTCAAACAATAAGTTTTATCCCACAAATATAATAACGGTAGGAGATTTCGCCAGAAGTGTTGAAAAGGCTTTTGGTCTTGAGAAAAACTCATTGACAAGCTATACAAAAACTTATGAGGAGCTTCAAAAAGAAGGCAACGTTTCTCTTATGTCAGTTAAAAACGATGAAAACGTATATAGCTCTGATTCTCAAAATATTTCTCTTAAATCGACTTCTTTAACCTCAACCTTGGGTAATGTCGAAGCTAATGTCTTGGATGGTAATACAGTGGTTAATTTAAATAATATAGACAAGGGAGTTATTGTCGCCGCCAAATATAATGGTGAAAAACTACAAGACCTCAAAACCGCTGATATTTCAGGAGACAAAAGTGCCTATACAATAAACGGAATTGAGGCTGATTCAGTATTCGTATGGGATTCTCTTGAAAGTATGAAACCATTATGTGAAACATATAAAATCACCACCTCCGAGGGAGAATTAAAAAAAGTAACCGTTAATAAGCCAGAAGGCGCTAAGATTACTATTTATAACGAGTCCGACCATAAAACATATAGCGCTAATGTTAAACAAATTGAGGCAAACTCCGTTATTTCCGACAATGATTACTTTACCTTAACATCGCCTTCAAGAATTGTAAGTGGAACAGACGGAAAAGGTGTATTTAATAACAGCGACGTAAAAACAGATTATATTGAAATTCGTAACGACGGCAGAGAGTTTACCTATATGGCAAAAGCAAACGGCACATTAACTTTATATATGAAAGCTGGCAATAGCAAAGATATTGTTTGTAAAAACGTAAATTCAGACAAAACAGAGATAAAATATATAACAGGAAAAAAAGAAGAGGATGGCGCTAGCGTTTTTAACTCTGTTGATTTCACGGTAGAAGCCGGTAATGAATATCAACTTTACGTGGTTAGTGGAACAGGCAGATTATTTGGCGTTCAGTTCGCTAACGAATATGAGAATAGCACAAACTCACTTTCCGTTTCAGATGGAACAACAATAAGAGTTATTGTTGAAAGAGAAAACAATGATTGGTTAATAGATTCCATTTTATTAAATGGGATAAAAGTTAATGACGCTATTGGTAGTGGTCTAAAAAAAGAATGTACCTTTACGGTTAAAGGAAACACAACTGTTTCCGCTAACCTTATTGAAAACACTGAACCTAAATTTGTTGAGACAACAATTATTCCTGCTGACGCTAAATTAACAAGAGAAGCTATGGCAGCAATTCTTTATGACGCATATCTATTAAAATATGGAAAAAATAAAGACGGAAACTGGGAAAAACCTGTTTATATGACAAAGTATAACGGAACTTCTCTTGCTCCCGATCATCCTGATTATGACCCGAATTTCGCGCCTACTTCTGGAAATTATTATCCTCTTAAAGACTGGACAAAATTAGAGGACGTAGCGGATTCTAAAAACTTTAATACGGCTCTTTATGGGAAATCAAAAGAAGTATATAACCTTGGTCTTATGAGAGCCGATACAGCTGTGTCAAGAGGGACTTATACAAACGGAACAAAATTTGAGCCTAAACAAGAAGTTACAAGAGCGAGAGCGGCAAAAGTTTTGGCATTTTTGTACACTCTTACACGACCTGTAAATGGCGAAGGTAGTGAAAGTCAAATTTTACCAGACGGCAATCTTGCGGCAAATACAGAAGAAATTCCTATTCCAAATCCTAATGCTCCCTCTACTCCTGTAGAAATTAAATAAAAAAAAGGGCTGTACGCAAATTAATGAATTTTAGATAAATTTGCGTACAGCCCCTTTTTAATTATATAAAAAAGCTATGACAAATTATTTTATTGCATAAAATAGAGTAGGGGGAACCCACATATAAAATGAACAAGCTTGGGGCTTAAAATCTTTTTTTTGTATTAACGTGAGTTCGATGAAAAATAACAGCAAAACGAAAGCTTTGCATTATAAAGTTTAAGTCAAGCCTTTGAAAAGGCACTCCGGATGTGGGACAGCGTCCCACGGTTTTTAATTTTTTAAGTTGGTGCGAATGAGGCAGAGCCTCGAGGCTTTTATGCTTAAAGAGCATTTTTGGAGGTTCCATTAACTATAAATTTTTGTCGAACTCACGTTGTATTAGCGTCAGTTGGCACAGGCTTCTAACTATGTTCTCCTTTCACTGCCTTGTAAAAATAATTTTAAATTCGTCTCATTTTGTTTATTTTTAAGTAGTTTGATTATAAAAAAGAGTTTTCTCCAATGCCGTATATATTGATTATATAAGAATGGGTAATCTATTTTATCACAAAGCGAGTTAAAAGCTTTACGGGATTGTCGTTGGGAAGTTTGTATTCTAAATTTAACGGTAAAACTAATTGATTTGCTAAATATTTATGGTATAAGTAACCTGCTTTAAGTTATATTATGAAAGCAGAAAAGACTCAAACCTTTAATGGAATGAGTCTTTTCTTTTGAGGCTTAACGCGACAGCATTTTTTGATTATAATTTTCTTAAATAGATTTGAGATTAAGGATTATTATTTGAAAATCACTATTTTCTCAGGATTATTTATTGGTGGAATACTTAGAGTCATTTCTTCTCCGTACTGAACAAATAAATTTGAGTTTTTTTCTATATCGGATAAACTCGCTTGAGTTCCATCATCAAACATTATTTCTGTATCATCATTTTTTACTAAAGATATTTCTCCTTTTTCAACATCATTTATAAGAATTTCATTATCATTTACAGAGACAACTTTCGCATTCGCTTCAAGAATATTCTCTTCAGCGGAAGTTTCTTCGTTGGAAGTTTCATCGCCAGAATTTTCACCATCTGCAGAAGACTCATCTTCAGCAAAAGATTCATTTTCAGTTGAAGACTCACTTTCAGTTGAGAATTCATTCTCAGATAAAGTCTCGCTTTCGGTTGATGGTTCAACTTCAGATAAAGCTTCTGTGTTTATTATTAAATTGTTATTTTCATCAACGGAAACATCCATACCAATAATTTCAGATAAAAGAGTTATTGGCGCGTAAGTGGTTCCGTCTATCAATTCAGGAGCTTTATTTAATTTAAGAGGCGCGGTTTTAGCGAAAGTATACCCGTCTATACCTATTGTAAATGTTATATAATGAGGAAGATTGACTATAGCCACACTTTTTGTATCATTGTTCCATTCGATGGTATATCCCATTTCCTCAAAAACTTTTCTTACAGGGAATAAAGTAATGTTATCTTCAGATGAGATGATTATTTCAGCATTTTCTATAATTTTATTGTCTATTATTATAGAATTTTTAACATCAACGGATTTTGTGGATTGTTCATTTACATTGATTTCTTTATCAGGGTTATATTCAGCAAACGCCACAGAAGCTTGCGCCACGGATGTGATAATTATTGCCGCTGATATAAATTTTAATATGTTTTTTTTCATTTTTTTTCCTCCTAATGTTTTTAATAATTTATGGAAATACTGATTGATTTAAAAAAGAAAATTATTTTTCTCACAATTAAATCAGTGTTTCCTTCGTTAAAAATTAAAACTCCGAAAGGGACACAAAAGAATGTTATAAATTGAGAAATGTTACTCAATCGGTTGTTTTTTAATCGGGGTGTCTTTTGTTTACATATAGAATTTTATCATATAACTTTACAGAAAAAAAGTTAAAATTATATTTCTAATATTTTTGTAATATTTATTTTAGCGTATTTAATTATTTTTGTTGGAAAATATTATTTGTTGTGTTATAATTATTTTAGTATATTGCGTCTTTGATTAACTCTAAAATATAAGTTAATGGTATTATATAATTCGCGGGAGGTGTGTTCGTATTAAAAGTAAATATGAATATCCCATAACGAAAATTGTTTCGGAAATTGCGAAAATTGCTGAGGAAGTTTCTGATTTTTATAGTGGGAGTTTTTTTGTCAAAAATGTCGGAGGCGGCCTTCTTACGGGAACAATTATAACGGATAATGATGTTATCTCTTTTGAGGAAACGGATTTTGAGGGAAATGAATATGAATTAAGATATAGTATTGACGTGAGAGAGTGTGAGCCTGATAAACTTTTAAAATTTAATGTTTATATTGTCTCAAACGGCGGAGAGATTATAATACCTGTTTTTATAAAAGTACTTAAAAATGTTTTTTATACTTATGATGGCTATAAAATTACAGATATAAAATCTTTTTTCTCTTATTTTAAAAAGAAACCTTTAAACGCTATTGATATTTTTTATTCAAAAGAATTTTTTGAATGGCTTTTAGAAATTAATTTTCAACAGATTGATATGTTTAAATTATTTTTAAATGATGAAGACAAAGAAAGAGCTATTGATAATTTTTTCTTGTTTTGTAAACTCAAAAAGAAATCTTATGTTGAGGCTATTGAGAAAAATATTAATATATTTGTTAAACCTTTTCAAAAAGAAAAAATATTCGGAAGTGTTGCTCTTTTGAAAAAGGGATATGGGTATATACATAAAAAAATTGATTTTAAATATAACAATGCTTGTATGAAATTTGAAAAAAACGAAATAACGTCAAAAGACTTTGATATAGAAAACAGGTGCTATATCAATTATGAGATAGACCCACGTTTTATAAGCGGTAGTTTTTTAAGAGAATATGTGGCTATTGACGAGAATACATTTATTAAAATTAATATTTCTGTACTTCCTAAAATTGTTGTTAATTTATCACGAGAAATTTATGAATATGAGGATTTTGGAAGTATTATTATTGAAAATAACTGCGATAAGGATTTGGTTTTTGAAATAAGCGCGAAAGATAATTTTATAGAATTTGAGTCGAGGCATTATATTGTATCGGATAAAGATAAGGTTAATTTTAGAATAAAGCGTTCCAAAATGAAATCGTTTATTGATAAAATGACTTTTAATAAGAAATTATATACGGAAAGCGAAATTTATATAAAAACTGTTTTTAATAATCAAATTATAAAGAAAACGAGGAAAATTATTTTGGGAAATTCTTTTTTTTAAAGTTTAACATATTGTAAATATTAACTTTGAAGCGGATAGTTTTATGGATTTGGAGCAAATTTATATGAAAGTGCTGAATGATATAATAAAAAAATGTGAAAAAGTACATAAAAAAAGAAATGATTATTTTTCAGTAATAGCTTTGCTTTCAAGACTTTATGTTAGGTTTCTTGAGACGGGAGTTTTTGGTTATGCGGATAACGCCTTTTTTATTTCTGTCAAAAGCTTAAAAAATAGTACTCAAAATGTTATATACGTTTTGGCGGCGGCTTTTTTTGAAATGGAAACAGGACGAAATGGGGCGGCGTATAAACGAATTTCAACGTGTGAGAATTATAAGGGTTATTTAAAAAATAATCAGCCTGAAATTTACGCTTTTTATCTTTACATTAAAGCGTCGATTATGTTTAAACAAAAGGAAACGAGGAGCAGTATTAAAATTTACAGAGAAATTATTAATCTTTGGGAGCAGAATAAAAATTTAAACTCAATAATCATTTTGGCCTCTTTTCTCAATATAGAATATGATAATTTTGGAAGCGCGAAAAAAAATCTTGAATACTATATTGACAATAACAAAGGAAATTATTTGTTCTATATATGTCTTTTTAAATATCTCAGCAGTAAAAATAAAAGTATTTATTGTACTCCTAAATTGCTATATCCATTTTTGAAATGGGGTGTGGCTCACGGAGTAAATCTTCAGAATATTATAAATTTACATTCAAATAAATTATATGATATCTTTTTGAGAGACAAGGCTCTTTGTATTAAACTTTATTCACTTTATGAGAATGAGGAACTTTTGAGACAAATTTGTATGGATTATATAGAAAAAAATGATTTTTCAAGAGAGGCTTTTAAGTATTACAGTCTCGCGGTGAATAAGCAGATTTTTATTCCGGGAATTAATAATTTTTTTATAGTAAGTTCTTTTTATAATAACAAAACTGATTTCGGAATTTATCCCATAAAAACTTTTTTACGTTTTGGAGATATGAAAGACGATATAAGGCCATATATTTATTACCTTATTTTAAGTAATAAAAAATTTTATGAGGTTTTGAGAGAAAATTTTTATGATATTGTTAAATTTGGAATAATATCAGTGAGAAAAAAGTTGAGCGGAAAGTATTATGACAATATATATAAATTTATTATTGAGAATAAAAGCGGATTTGATGTTAAAGAGGAATATATAAAAGAAATGAAAAATATTTTGTTTCCGAGATTATTTTTATGTGAGATAAAAACGGAAAATTCGGATGCTAAATATTGTTTTGTTTTTGAGAAAAATAGGGGAAAAGCGGGTATTTATTCTATTGAGAATGGTATATGTGAAATAAAAATTATATCAGAGCAACCAGAGTTTTTTATAGCTGATGCCCAAAAACGGTTTATTGAAAGCGATATATTTTTAAACAGGTATATAGAGAATGTGAAATTTTCTCTATATAAATTGTTTTACGCGGAGGGCTATATTTCTGATGAGCTTGATATGACGCTCGCTAATTATTATTTGAGTGTTGAGTATCCCGAGGATATATGTATTGAGATTTTTGATAGGGTTTTAAAACTTGACATTTCCAGAGATTTTCGTATGAGGATTTTAGCCGCTGCGGGTAGTCTTTATTATTACAATGAAGATTTTGAAAAAGCTTTGATGTGTTTTAGAGATGTTGAGTTAAAATACGTTAAAGACAGATATATTCAAAATATGTTTGAGGTGTTTATTAAATATAATGAGTTTGATATGGCCGTAAAAATAATCAATGAGAAAGCGTATTGTATTTCTGACGGTGTTCTTTTTAATATAGTAAGGAAGCTTGTTAAAATTGACTATTTGCGTCCTATGCTTGTTAAATGCTCTTACGAGCTTTTACTTAAATCAAGATATGATAGAAATACAATAAAACTTTTAACGGAACAATATAAAGGAAGCAGACGAGATTGGCTTATTATGTGTGATACGCTTTATAAAATGGGAACTCCGAACAGAAGTGTTGATGAGAAGTTTATGCGAATGAGTATGAGGATTAGAAATTTTGATTCAGAGGTTCAAACTGTTTTCGTTTTTATGTATGAAAATGACAGGAATAATGAACTTGTTTTTGAGTTTGCGGAGTATTGTTGTTATGAGATGATTGTTAATTCCGTAAAACCTGATTTGAATACTATTAATGTTTTAGAGGATTTATTTTTTTTGAATAATGATGAGATGATTTCATACGCATTAAGCCATACTTATCTTATTCATAATGTAAAAACTAAAAATATAAGGGTTATTATTAACGCGGCGTTAGAATTTATGAAAAAAAGGAATCTTATGTTTCCTATTTTTAAAAATTCAGAGTATGATTTTGAAAATAATTCATATATAGAAAAAAATTATCCGTTTATTTATTATGCTCCCTCGGATAAAAGTATATTGTTTTATTTTAGAGAAAAAGGAGAATTTGATTTTTATTCAAAATCGATGAAATATTTGGATTTTGGAATTTATTATATAAATATTCCTATTTTTTTTGGAGAGGAAATTGAGTATTATATATGTGAGAATAAGGAAAAAGGTAGTGTTGAAACTCAAAAACAAATAGTTTCAAATAAAAGTTTGAGTTTTCACTCAAATACTGAGGAAGACCTGTTTTTTGAGATAAATAATTCTATTATGTGTGAAAATATGGAAAGATATGAGGACGCTGAGGCTATTATAAATAAAAAGATAAGAAAAAACAAGAAATTAAGATGTAATTTACTTTAAAGGAGGAAATTGTTTATGGGAACGTTAGGTCTTGATCTTGAAAGAGGTCTATTTTTGGGAATTGATTTTGGTACGACCAATTCTGTTGTTAGTATTTATAATTTTAAAGACGGTGAGGCTCAGGCGATACCTATTGAGGGCAGTAATATTTTTCCTACCGCTATTCAGTTTGAGGCGGACCCTGATGATGAGAGAAAACTTTTGAAGATTTTTGGATTTCAGGCAAAAGAGGCGGCTGTTATTTACCCTCAAAGCACGGTTTTATCAATTAAGAGATTTTTAGGCCTTGACGACGAGATAAAAATAAATGTGGATGAAAATGAATATAATTTTAAACCAACTCAAATAGCGGGAGAGATTCTTGGATATTTGAAACAACGGGCCGATGAGTATGTTCAAGAGGAGTTAAATATCGCGGGGGAATTTTCAGGTTGTGTAATTACAGTACCCGCAAACTCGACGTATAAACAGAAAAAAATGACAAAAGAAGCGGCCGTTCTCGCCGGATTTGATGAGGATAGCGTTTATTTAAGATTAGAGCCAGCCGCTGCCGCTATAAGTTATGCTGTAAATGAGAGAAAAAATAAAAAAGTTCTTGTTTACGATTTTGGGGGAGGTACTTTTGACGCATGTATACTTGAAATTAAAATTAATGATAGTGATGAGCCTGTTATATCAATTTTAAGTACTTATGGTGATAATAATCTTGGGGGAAACGATATTGATAAAATTATTGTCGACATGATTTATGAGGAATTTAAAAAACTTACAAATAATGAAATAGACCTTTTTGATAATGACGCTGACGACGGAGTATCAAAGAGACAGAAAAAAATCGCTCTTGTAAGACTTTTGCAGGCCGCTAATATGGGGATAAGTTACGAAAAAAATATGATAA
>CANOGI010000050.1 GCA_947565475.1 uncultured Eubacteriaceae bacterium | reverse complement strand
GTCTTGGACCTATTATGCTCATATCTCCCTTAATAATATTAAAAAGTTGCGGAAGCTCATCAATACTTGTTTTCCTAAAAAAAGCCCCTGATTTCGTAATATAACTTTTAGGGTCTGATAAAAGGTGGGTTGGAACGTTTTTTGGGGTATCAGCTCTCATTGTCCTGAATTTGTAAATATAAAATTCCTTTTTGTTTTTTCCTATTCTTTTCTGCTTAAAAATAATCGGTCCTTTTGACTCACACTTTATAATAACAGAAAAAATAACCATAGGAACAGCAAAAACAATAAGGGCTAAGACAGATAAAAAAATATCTAAAAACCTTTTAACATATTTGTACATAAAAACCCCTCTTTACATTTAATCAACAACTAATTTTTAATACCCTATAAGTGCTTACTAAAATTTAATTTATCTTATTTAACCCGAGAAACACTAACTTTAAACACCTGTAAAAATATCTCACTTATACATTTAAAAAATCTGCCCTTTAATCGTATATATTTAAACTTTAATATTAAATCTCATTTAAAAAATTTATAAACTTAATTTAAGTCACACCACGTTTGAAAAATAAAATAAGCCCAAAAACACTGTTTTCCTAAAATACGCTTATTATATCTTCCGTAATTCTTTAATATTCTTAAAGTCAAAAATTCTCATAACCAACAGCGAAAGTATTCGCCTTTGTATTCAGAGTGAGCTTGCACTCCCCCTGAATACAAGAGGAAGTCCTCCTCCTTAAGAAGCGCGTAACTTCCTCTGTTGCTTAGAATATCCACATTATTTCTCTATTGTCTTTTAAAATTAGGCAAAATTTCTCTCAATACTTTATAAGTCTCCTCACTTCCTGTATACGCGGCGTCATTAAGTTTCTCAAGTTGTTTTTTAAACAACGTATAATCAATGTCAATAGGTTTAGTAATGAATATTTTATCGTGATAAGTCACCGATAAATCATCTTTCTCATCTTCCATAATTAACTCTTCGTATAATTTCTCCCCCGGTCTTAACCCTATATATATAATATTTATGTCTTTTCCCGGAACATATCCCGAAAGTCGTATAAGATTTTTCGCCAAATCATTTATTTTGACAGGCTCGCCCATATCGAGAACAAAAATTTTACCGCTCTGCCCTATTCCCCCCGCTTGAAGAACAAGCCTCGCCGCCTCAGGAATCGTCATAAAATACCTAACGACCTCAGGGTCAGTAACCGTAACGGGCCCACCGTTTTCAATTTGCCGTTTAAATATAGGTATAACACTTCCGTTGCTTCCAAGAACATTGCCAAACCTTACAGCCATAAACTTTGTTTCACTCTTTACAGCCATACTCTGAATAATAAGCTCCGTAACCCTTTTTGTTGCCCCCATTACGTTTGTTGGATTAACCGCTTTGTCCGTAGACAATAGCACAAATCTCTCAACATTATATTTGTCAGCGAAAATAGCCACGTTCATCGTTCCAAACACGTTGTTTTTAACAGCTTCCTCAGGACAATTTTCCATAAGGGTAACATGCTTATGAGCCGCCGCGTGAAAGACCACGGCGGGCTTAAAATCACTGAATAATTTTTCAAGACAAACATTGTCCCTAATCGAGCCAATCTTAATAATAAATTCCGTTTCTTTATAATTTTCCCTAAGTTCATTGTAAATCTCAAAAGCCGAGTTCTCATAGACGTCAAAAATTATGAGTTTTGACGGAGAAAATTTGGAAATCTGCCTGCATAGTTCTGACCCAATAGAACCACCTCCGCCAGTAACAAGCACAACTTTATGCTTTAAATACCCTGATATACTTTTAACATCAATATTTATTTCATCACGTGAAAGCAAATCGGCGATATTTATATCCATAATTGAGTTTCTGGTAGCTAAAACACCGTTTGAAATATCGCTTATCGGCTGAATTTTTTTTAAAATACATTCGGTTTTTGTGCAATAATCAATAATTTTTCTAAGCTGTATATTAGTCGCGGTTGAAATCGCTATAATTATCTCATCAATATTATACATTTTAGCGAGCTTAGGAATGCTTTTCGTTCCATACACAACTCTTACGCCATTAATATTCGTGTTATTTTTTTCTTTGTCGTCGTCAACAACAATGACAGGCACTCTGTCCTCAAATCTCGGCTCATTTTTAAATATTTTTTTTATAACATCGTTTCCCGTGTTTCCCGCGCCGATTATCATAACTCTCTTATAACCGGCTTTTCTGCTCATCATATGCCCAGCGTAATTAAAAATTCTCTTTACTATACGCCCACCAAACCTTGTAAGCACACATAAAATTATATTGGACACACAGGCTACAAATATCATTCTTTTTGGTAAAATCAAAAGCTGCTTTCCTGAGATAAGAAAAGAGTCAATAAAGTAAATAAAGATAAATATAATAGTATTCGCGATAATAACTTTAAAAACATCTTCTATAGCGGCATATTCCCATAAATTATTATAAAACTTAAAAGCGGCGTAAACAATCCAGCAAATAACAGGAGCTAAAACAACCATAAACAAATACCAGACCCACACTGTATCAGGAATGGCTATTTTAGTTCCTCCAGGAATACTTCCGTCAAACCATAATCCAATACTTATAAGAATAGAAAAGTTTATATATATCGCGTCGAGAATAATGTATAACAAAGTTTTCCTAATACTTCCGCTAATAAAATCTTTAATCTTACGCATAAATTTCCTCCGCTTTTTAAGAGCTAAAAGAGCTAATTAACTATAAAAATTGCATAATAAACTTTTTATGAGCGCTTAATCACCAAAATTTTAGGTAATAGGGAAATTTTATAACAAATCTCCTAAACGCGAGAAATAAATCAAAAAATACAATTTAACTATTATGCTTTCCTATTTACCAAAATAATTACGTTTAATCTCTGAAAATTCCGTTACAGCAAATCCCGCCCCAAACATAATCCAAAAAGCCGGTGAAACCGAAACTGTGCTGTCAGTTGCCAAAGCGGCAATAAGGTATCCAATAATACCCATAAGAAAAGCAAATTTAAGGGAAATAACAAACCTATCTTTTACTTCGTCTCTCATAATACTTCTTATAGTTCTGTAAATATACAAAACAAAAAGCACTCCTAACGTGATAAGAGATAAAAGTCCCGTATTTATGGCTGTCTGCAAATAAAAATTATGAGGTTTATCAACAATTATATAAGGGTTTCCCAAATACATAAGTTTTTCCTGAAGCTCATACTGAGGAAAAACAACAGAAAAACTGTCAGGACCGCTTCCAAAAACAATCCCTCTTAAACCATTTAACAAAACAAGAGGTATACTTCTTGACCATATATAACCTCGTCCCGTACCAAATGTCTCACTGCCTTCAAATCCTATTCTATCAGCCTTTTCATCAGGAGAGTATAATTCATAAAAATTGTCAGTTACAGCGATTTTTCCACTATCGGAAATTGTAAAATGTATAAATACTTTTCCATTTTTTATATCAAAAAAAGGAATAGTGTCATTTTTCATGAGATAAACTCCTACCTCGAGTTCTGTGCCATAAGATGTTGTCACATTAAAAATTTCCTGTTTATTTTTAAGACTTTTTATAGCGTCCACACTAAACTCAAATTCCCTAATTGCCCCAATATTATCTGAGAGTTTAACAACCTGTCTGCGCTCATCATAATCAATATAAAGATTTTGGTCGCTACTATTCTCAAAAGTCGAAATATTAATTCTGTTTTTATCATTGTCAATAGAAAAATCTTGAAAATAATAACCCGTTTTCGCCTGAGCATTGCCCATAAATATATCTATATTTTCTTTAACTTTTGTTTGTACCATTTCATTATTAGCGACATAATAACCCGCTCCCAAAATAATAATAACAATTAAAGCCGTAATACTCACTGAAAACACCTTTGAGCATTCCTTGTATTTTTTATTTTTCAAAATATAAATAAGAGCAATAACCGCCCCCACAAAAAAAGAGCAGAATACGGCAATCAGTCCGCCTTCGGAAGAACTTCCAATAAGATTGCACACTAATATAAAACTTAGTATAATCGCGCATATTTTAAATATTCCATCAACACCAAATTTCTTTTCGGTAAAAATAGGCAAAGACACAGCAAGAGTTAAAGTAAAAGGCAAAACTAAAGCGCAAAACATACCAACACAGTTAGGGTTGTACAAAAACGAGTATACCTCGTCAAATCTCGCTGTTATAGGTTTTCCCGTATAATCTTTTCCCAAAATATATTTAGTGCCCAAATCAGTCTCGAAAAAGTCCATACCTAAATACTGAAAATAACCTACTATTCCAATAATAAACGCGCCTAAGAAGATTCCGAATACAATAAATCTCATTCTAAACCGATTCTCACAATATTTGAACGCAATAATCATAAATACCATATATGACAAAAGAACCCAAACATTTTCATAACGCTCGCTTATACCGGCTAACGCGATATCCTTATAAGGCGTCATAATAAACGAAAGAAAAGCGAAAAACATAAAAGCTAAGCCGCAAAAAAACACTGGATGTTCAAAATTATACTTTTTATATCCCTTTTCGGGAACAAACATTAAAAACACCGCCGCTAAAAAAAAAGCGACAAAACAAAGCGCTAAAGATTTATAATACGAAAATACGTCTGTTACAGAACTTCCCCCTCGTATATTACTTTCAGATATTGTAATATCTGTTCTCACCGCGCTCACAAAAAGCGGTATAATAGCGAAAACAATAATTAAACATATACCTATGGTATAATCATACCAATCTCTCTTTTCTTTCATTTTTATCCTCCTTGTTAAAACTCAAATTTAAGAATTTAATATATAAAAAATGTTTTTTTATTATAGCTTATCCGAAAACTAATTTAAAATATACAAATTAAGCAAATTTGTAAAAGCGAGGAACAAAGAACACAAATGATAATATAAACTTATCTCAATTTTTGTAATACAGATATAATCAATTTAAACGTTTCATATATCATTATGAATCTTCAAACAAACATTGTTAAAAAATCCTACCTTACACTTCTTTTTTAGTTACAATGAATTAATAAAAAAATAAGCGCACAAATTTTAATAAACATAATTTATTTTATCGTTTCACACCAAAAATTTGAGAATCGCTATTTACCGCAAAACTTATATATCCTCATAAAGACTTTAAATTCTCTTATATAAATTAAAATCAAAAGTATTATACCATATAAAACCAATTTAAACAACGCAAATACTATTAAATTTTTATTTACAATAATTATAACTTAAATAATAAAAATCCAATATTTTATTATAAACTTATTTAAAACAAAGCTGTCAGCTTTTAAATTATTTTGATATTTTACTCTTAATTCCTCACTCTTCATCTATAATATAATCCTTATTGTTAAGCTTATATGAAAGCGTCATCATGCTGTCGGTAAGGTGAATGTTTTCAACAACAACGTTTGGTGGCGTTTTAAGATCAATATGAGAAAAATTCCATATTCCCTTTATTCCACAGTCAATTATTATTTTAGAGACTTTAACGGCATTATTTTTGGGAAGCGTTAAAACAACAATATCCACATCATGGCTTTTAAGAAAATCTTCTAAAGTATCAATATCATAAATCTCAATTCCCCTTATTGTCATTCCAATAAGTCTGGGGTTTATGTCAAACATAGCGATAAAATTAAACCCTCTTTTTTGAAAATTCACATAATTAACAAGAGCCTGTCCTATATTTCCCGCGCCGATGATGACTAAATTATATTGTTTGTCTATTCCGAGGATTTTCTTTATCTCCTCATAAAGAAGCTCAACGTTATAACCGTATCCCTGCTGCCCAAAGCAACCAAAATTATTTAGGTCTTGCCTTATTTGAGACGCCGTTACATTCATTCTTTTACTTAAATCTTTAGATGAAATTCTTGTAATACCATTATCAAGCAAATCGCCCAAATATCTGTAATACCTTGGTAATCGTTTTATAACCGCTAATGATATTTTTTTCTCCATATATAAAATCATTCCTTTTTGTTTTTATAAGGGAAGCTCCGATTAATTGAATCTCTTTTAAGTATAAATTATTATTGAACTCTTATTATTTATTGTTTCATATTAAAAAATCTCTCAAATATCTGTAAAATAAAACAACTGTAAAGGTAACACATAAAAATTAATCGGTATTTCCTAAATTATCTTGACATAATGTAATAAAAGTATACCATTATTATTTAATTTTTGTCAATCTTTCCTATTTTAAACTTAAACCTTTTTTGGTAAAATATATCATGTGGTAAAATACCGTAATTCAATATAAAACAATATTTTTAATCTATGTCAAAACTTTCGCTTTTTATGTGAAAATATATAAAAACTTATAAATCAAATAAATAAAACGCGGATTAAAATTTCTACGGAGGTTTAAAATGATACTGTCTTGTAGCAATATTAAAAAATCTTATGGCACTGATATTATCTTAGAAAATATCAGTTTTACAATAAATGAACAAGAAAAAGTCGCGATAGTCGGAGTAAACGGCGCTGGAAAATCGACACTTTTTAAAATAATAACATCTGAAATTTCCTGTGACGAGGGAACTGTCTCTTTTCCTAAAGGTGTACAAATAGGATACTTCTCACAAGATTTACAGATTGACAGCGATAAAACAATTTATGATGAGCTTTTAACAGTATTTGATAACATTATTTCAATAGAAAAAGAAATGTCGGAAATAGAACATAAAATGGGCGACTCGGAAAACTCTGAGCTCGATTCATTAATGAAAAGATATTCCCTGCTTTCTTCAGAACTTGAGGAAAAAAATGGATATGAGTATAAAAGCAGAATAAGGGGAGTAATAAAGGGACTGGGTTTTACGGAAAATGAGTCGGAAACCCCAATAACCCATTTATCCGGAGGGCAAAAAACTCGAATAGCTCTCGGGAAACTGCTCCTTTCCTCTCCGGACATACTTTTACTTGATGAACCGACAAATCATCTTGATATAGAGTCAATAAAATGGCTTGAGGATTTTTTAAAAAATTATAAAAACTGCGTAATAATAATTTCTCACGACCGATATTTCATTAATAAAACGACAACAAAAATAATTGAGATTGAAAATAAAAAATCCACGATGTATAATGGAAATTATAGTTTTTACGCTGAAAAAAAAGCGATAAACCGTCAAATTGAGTTAAATCATTATATAACCCAGCAAAAAGAAATAAAACGTCAAGAGGAAGTAATAAAGAAGCTTCGCTCATTTAACAGAGAGAAATCAATAAAACGAGCAGAAAGCCGTGAAAAGGCGTTAAATAAAATGGAACTTATTGACAAGCCTGAAAATCTTCCTGATAAAATAAAAATAACTTTAAAACCAAAAATAGAAAGTGGTTATGATGTTCTTTCAATAATAGATCTAAAAAAAGACTTTGATGACAAAAATCTTTTTAAAAACATCTCATTTGAAATAAAAAAAGGGGAGAAAGTCGCTTTAATAGGTCCTAATGGAGTTGGAAAAACAACATTAATCAAAATGATATTAAACAAAGTGGAAAAAACATCAGGAGAAATAAAATTAGGCGCTAATATTAACATAGGTTATTATGATCAGGAACATCAAGGAATAAGTATGGAAAAAACTATCTTTAATGAAATTTCCGACTCGTTTCCAAAGCTTACAAATTTTGAGATACGAAATACTCTTGCGGCTTTCGTATTTACCGGAGACGATGTTTTCAAAGATATTTCCTCGTTAAGCGGAGGAGAAAAAGGCCGTGTTGCTCTCGCCAAAATAATGCTCTCAAACGCTAATTTTCTTATTCTGGACGAACCCACAAATCATCTTGACATAAACTCAAAAGAAATTCTTGAGGAGGCATTAAGAAACTATGAGGGAACTTGTCTTTATATTTCCCACGACCGTTATTTTATAAACAATACAGCTGAAAAAATAATAGATTTGACGCCATGTAAAGCTGTAATTTATAATGGTAATTACGATTATTATATGGAGAAAAAAACATTAATAAAAGAAACGCCCGCTCCATCTTCCTTTCTTGAGAAAAATTTATCATCATCCGGAAAATCTGATTGGCAAAAACAAAAAGAGGAAACAGCCTTAAAAAGAAAAAAAGAAAATCTCATAAAAAAGGCAGAAAAGCAAATAGAAGAAACAGAGGAAAAAATTTTACTTCTTGACAAACTTTTAGAAAAAGAAGATGTATATACAAACGCTCAAAAATCAAGAGAAATCTGCGAGGAAAAAAACAATCTTGAGGAAAAATTGCTTCAAATATACTCCGAGTGGGAAAATTTAACTTCTGAGTAAAAACTAAGCCACTAGAATTTAAATATAATTCGTATTTTTATTTCATAAAAATACGAATTACGACACTTTATAACAGTATATGACTTAAACAACTTAAATAGACAAAAAGAGGCGAGATAAAGTTTATTTTCGCCTCTTTTGTCATTTTTAAGTTACTTAATATAAATCCACGTTTCTTAAAAAAACAATAACCTTAACTTCTTCTCATAAGTCAAATAGTTAATGGAGACTTCCGCCCCTTGATTACACACCAGCAAAGGCAACAGGGACTGTCGATAATAGGTATAACCCATTTACTTGCCGTTAAATAGCTTGGCTGCCTTTGCTATTTACTAAATAAGCTGTAATTTTAAAATCTGAGCTGTGCCCCAAAAACAAATTAGATTTATATTTTCTTCCGTGTTAAGAAAATTCCAAAGATTAACCCGATAAAAATAATAGGTGATAACCTAACAAACAGCCATTCAAATACGTGAAAAACTGCTCCGAAAACGGCTGTTTCAGGATCACTATAATTCCAACCCAAGTAAGGACTATTTACTGCTATTAGAACCGCAGAAATTATTACTATGACCGTGCACAATAATATAAGTAACCAATGGAGAATTTTTCTTCCCGTAGTTTTCCTTTGTGCCAGTTGCAAATTTACGACCTCTAATTTTTCGGAAATCGCTTTTAAGTTATCAACCTCCGTTTCAATAACAGTTTCTCCAAGCAATGTGCTTACGGATGTTTCAAACACTTCCGATATGGAAACCAACATATCAGAATCGGGGACTGACAATCCTTGCTCCCATTTAGAAATTGTTTGTCGCACCACATTCAGCTTGATAGCAAGCTCTTGTTGAGAAAGTCCTTTTGATTTTCTGATTGCTTTAATATTTTCGTTTAGTATTAGAGATAACCTCCTTCCTTTTAGTCCCTGCCACAATTATATAAAGAATTACCCGTTGCGGCAAGCAACGCATTTTAACATTTAAGACTACTCGAATTTTTGTATAACAAAAATTCTCGTAACCAACAGCGGAAGTACTCGCCTTTGTATTCATGGTGAGCTTGCACTCACCCTGAATACAAGAGGAAGTCCCCCCGCTTAAAAAGCAGGGGACTTCCCCTATCAGTTTCAGTTAAAAGCGTTTAATTTTTCTATAGCGTCGCTTTCCCTTTTATATTTGTTATGTATTTAAAAATAATCTAAAATACATAACTTTTATCGAACTCAAGTTTATTTAAAAATTAATACAACAATTTATTTTATAACGTTATCCTCTATAATAGTCCAAAAATAGTCGCCTTTTTGAGCCACAATTTTATGAGTTCTTGAGAAATGATTTTCTTTAAGAACATTTACCCCAGTCCAAACCTCTTGAACAACAGCGTAAAACTTATCGCCCATTAAAGCAGAACTTATAATTTGCGCCGAATATTTGGCTCTTTCCGTAATTTCAGCTGGTTGATATTCCGATAAAATACTTCCCTCTTTTATAAGTTTATCACTAAAAC
This sequence comes from uncultured Eubacteriaceae bacterium, assembly GCA_947565475.1. Taxonomy (GTDB): domain Bacteria; phylum Bacillota; class Clostridia; order Lachnospirales; family CAG-274; genus MGBC114079. Next base: position 1,585 of record CANOGI010000050.1, on the reverse strand, counting down.
CATTAACAGCCTCTATGCTTTTCTCACCAGACTTATAGGCAAGTCTTCCTTTAAATGTGTCAATAACATCGTTAGACGCTTTCACCCTGTCTTTATCATCTTCCGTTTTAGCTTTTCTCAAATCAAACTCACATTTAACGTCGTCAGTTTTAATAAGAGCCGAATTAACCCTTACCATTAAATTGTTAGCGCCAAAACTATAAATTAAATCTCTATTACTCTCATTTATCATAAAAGACATATCCGTACCATACTCGGCTGATTGGCTTGAGCCGTCCAATATTATCTCCATTCCCGAAGCCGTCTGAGAAACCAGCTGAGCGTCAAGACGTACCTCAACCCTGTTAGCGTTAGGATTTTCAGCGTCATATTTTATATTTTTATCCTCGCCATGCATCACAAGAACAATCCTATCATTATAAGAGCCTACTCCCTCAAGCACAACTCTATAATTCCCCACATCAAAAGAAATAGGGTCTTTATCAGATTTACCATAGAGGCTTTGAACCTTAATATCCCTGTTTACGGAATAACTCTTAAAAAGATTCTCAAAAGTAAAATAAATTTTGCTGTTCAAGCTTTCCGTGCTTCCAAAATCCATTCTTCCAAGAATAGTGTTTCCGTTATCAAAAGAATACATAGACGGATATTTTTTAAGCTTTTTAATATTTGTTGCGCCTTCCTCAAGAATTACGCTCTCACTGTGTTTTCCCCTATCCTGAACAATGGAAAATCCACTACCTGAGGACTTAATGGTATAATTAATTGTAGAACCGGCGCTTGAAAAAACAGCGTTGTCAATATTTAATTTAACGTCAGAATTACCCGACTCGACGTTCTCGTCAAAAATATATTTAACAGGCGTTTCCTCAAGAACTCCGTTAAAATCAAACTCAAAATCAAGTCGTTTACCATTTTGGGCGTTATACAAGGAAAGTTTTACACTTTTAGCGTTAAGAGCGAGAGGCTCAAAACGTAAAATAGTCTCACCGTTTTCGTTTTCAGTATCCTGAGACATATTTTGTATAAACGATAAATCCATTCCGTATAAATTGTTGTTATTATCGCTTAAAATAATATTATATTTCTGAATGTCAAACTTATTTTTAAAGTAAAACAAAGTAGCCTTAGAATCAACAAGCATTTTAGACAACTCAAACTCTTCGTCGTCAAGCTTACCTTTTTGTGATAAATAAATATAATTCGCCTCATTTGATTTATAAGAAGAAACATCAATTACATCAGGTTCTTTTACTTCTTTGTGTTTCTTTCCTTTTATGTCTAAAGAACTCATAATAAAAATCAAAATGACAACAGCAATTATAAGTACAGACAAAATACCTATTAAAGCAACATAAAATATATTTACCCCCTCTTCTTTTTTATCCTCTCCCTCTTGACTCTCGCCGCTAAGCTCATTATCTATTTCCGCGAGTACATCCTCTTTATCATTCCTTATTGTATCGTATACAGAAATATCATTTATGTACTCATAATCAACATCTTTAATCTCCGTCTCAGCATCCTGACGCAAAAGCTCCTCAATTTCAGCGTCATAATCCACTTTATCAACGGTTTCATTAGT
>CANOGI010000049.1 GCA_947565475.1 uncultured Eubacteriaceae bacterium | reverse complement strand
AAACGTAACGCCGTAGGCTAAAATCCGCAAGGCGGGCTTTGCTCGTCTGAGGACAGGAACTTTTTTTCGCACCGGTTTTTGGTGCGGAAAAAACATGGCTGGTTCCTTCCTTAAAACAATTTGCGGGAAATGTATACATTTCCTGAAAAAAGGGGGTGTGAAAAAATTAATTTTTCACACCCCCACTTTTTTTCTCGCTCAAATTTAATTACATCTGGTCGCCAAGCACATAAACTTTAACATTGTGCTTAACCCCATAATTAACGCACTCTCTTTCCGTGTTAAAGAAAAGGTCGATTCTGTTGTTTTTTATGGCCCCGCCTGTGTCACCTGCGACAGCGTATCCATAACCCTCTATATAAAGCTTGCTTCCCAGAGGAATAACTTTAGGGTCTACGGCTACTACGCCAACAGCGGCTTTCATACCGCTGGCGGTGCGGTTTCCCGTTTCAGTATAGGCTGTGGCTTTCATTGAGAGTTCTCTTAATATCTCAAATTTACCTTTGTTCGTTTTAACAGCGGGAACTACAGGCTCAGGCTTTTTCGTGCCTTTCTCGATAACCTTGTTTACCGCTTCTTTAACGATAACAGGCTCGCCCTCGGTAATTGATGATACTTTTCCGCCTACGTAAACAGTTTTAACCTCTGTTTCCGTCTGTCCATTCACACCCTCGACAGAAACTCTTTCTTTGCCAACCTCAAGTTCATCGTTTTCAACAACAACCGTCTCAAAAGGAATATCCTCTTTTTTTGTTTCTGAAACCTCTTTGACGGAATTAACTTTAATACTCATATTAGGCTCCGGCTTTGATGATGAGCTTCCGCTTTCGAGTATATACTCGGCTCCGTGCTCTTTTCTCAAATCGGAAATGATTTTTCCAACCGTGTCATAATTTGTTTTTATCTTAATTGGTTCTTTGTCATCAATAATAACATTTACGTAAAAAGCTCTTTTAATTACGATTTCCATATTATTTTTAATCGTATCGGAGTTTTCCACGTTTATTGTGTCAAGCTCATTTAAAGAAACCTCTTCTTCCGAAAGAAGCTCCTCAACCGTCTCAGCATTTGTTTTTACACTGTATGAATTATTGTTGTCATTAATTCTCACAGTTGTCGCGGAAACATCATAGGCTTTGGCCATCCCTGTAAAAACGATTAAAAAAGATGCTAATATCGCCATAGTTTTAACGTGTTTGGTCAGCTTAATATTCTTTAACATTTAAAATGCCTCCTTAAAATTAACAAACGATGGAAAAATAAATTTTTTCCTTTCGTTGTTTATGCGGTAATATATTTACAAAACATCTTAATAATATATTACGCAATATTTAAGAATATATTCTCAAAATTTATATTCTCGTTTAACAATCACAATATACATATTAACACAAATGTAACAATTATGCAATAATTATTTTACGAAAAATAAATTTTTAGAATTTTCAGCGGTTGTACAAGCTACCTCTTCCGGGGTCATTTGTTTAATATGCGCAATTTTCTCGCAAATATACTTTAGATTTTGTGAATTATTACGACTTCCACGGACAGGCTCCGGAGCCAAATATGGTGAATCTGTTTCAATCAATATTTTTCCAAGCGGTATTTTTGAAACTGTCTCAACAGATTTTTTGGCGTTTTTAAAAGTGACAATCCCCCCAACGCCGATGTAAAAGCCTAACTTAATATAGTCAAGGGCCATTTGGGCGGAGCCTGAATAACTGTGTATAACGCCCTTTTTCACACCGCTTTCCTTAATAATGTTAAAACAATCAGCCGCCGCCTCCCTTGAATGAATAATAACTGGCATATTAAGCTCTTTGGCAAGTTCAAGCTGGCGTATAAACCATTTTTTCTGTAAATCCCTCGGCGAGAAATCGTAATAAAAGTCAAGACCTATTTCACCAATCGCCACAACTTTTTCATTTTTGGAATAATTTCGTAATATTTGAATATCGTCCTCCGACATATTCTGGACCTCGTGGGGGTGCACTCCCACGGCGGCGTAAAAAAATGGAAACTCACGAGAAAGGTTTATCCCGTCAATAGATGACTTAATATCCGAGGCGGCGTTCACAATATAAGACACCCCATTCTCATGGACTTCCTTAATAAGTTCGTATCTGTCATGGTCAAACTTTTTATCGTCATAATGAGCGTGAGACTCAAAATACACAAAAAACACTCCCTTTTATAAAAATATAAGGCTTTGCCTCAGACTTAAAAATAAATCAAGGGCAAAGCCACATAAACATTATATAAAATTACGGCTGAGTTTAATTTTTACCATATCTTTAATATCCTTAACGCTATCTTACCTCGGCGCCGCTCTCTATATCTCCGTCAACAGTCACCGCTTTAAGATTTCCTTCGTCATCGGAGGCGGCTAAAATCATTCCCTCTGATAAAATTCCTCTGAGTTTAACAGGTTTAAGATTTGTGACGACAACAACTTTCTTTCCCACCATTTCCTCAGGAGAATAAAATTTAGCTATACCAGAAACAACCTGCCTTATCTCGTCGCCTATTTTAATTTGAGATTTTAAAAGCTTGTCCGCTTTCTCAACCTTTTCGCACTTAATAACCTCGCCCACTTTAAGTTTTACTTTAGCGAAATCGTCAATAGTGATAAACTCGCCGTCTTTTTCCTCTTTGCCTCCGCTTTTGTTGGCTACGCTCTCCCTCATTGACTTTTCCATAGCCTCCGCCAACTCGGCAAGTTCTTTTTTAACGTCGATTCTCGGGAAAATAACATTTCCCTTATTAACCTTAATTTCTTTTGGAAGCGCCCCGAAATTATGAACAGAATCCCAGCTTTTAAGATTATCATCGTCAATTCCGAGCTGTTTGAAAATCTCCTTAGGTGTGTTGGGCATACCCGGACTTATAAGCACGGCGATAACCCTAAGCGCCTCTGACAGAGTGTACATAATACCAGCAAGCTCCGCCCGTCTGCTCTCGTCTTTCGCTATAACCCACGGCGTTGTCTCATCTATATATTTATTACATCTTCTCACAAGATTCCATATTTCAGTAAACGCGTCGCTGAAAAGCATTTTTTCCATATACTCCTCAACATTTTTCACCGTATCCCCAAAAACCTTTATAACGTCTTTGTCAAACTCATTTCCCTTTTGCTCAGACGGTAAAGTTCCCCCGAAATATTTGTCAATCATAGCTACCGTTCTTGAGAGAAGATTTCCTAAATCGTTCGCCAAATCAGAGTTTATTCTGTTTATAAGAGCCTCGTTAGTAAAATTGCCGTCCTGTCCAAAGGCTATCTCTCTAAGCAGGAAATATCTGATAGCGTCAACGCCGTATTTCTCCGTTAGAACCATTGGGTCGACGACGTTTCCTTTAGATTTTGACATTTTTCCGCCGTCTATTATAAGCCAGCCGTGACCAAATATTTTTTTAGGAAGAGGCAAATCAAGAGCCATAAGCATAGCCGGCCATACTATAGTGTGAAAACGTACTATTTCTTTTCCCACAACATGGACGTCAGCTGGCCAGTACTTTTTAAAATCCCCGTCGTCGTCTCCGCCGTATCCCAAAGCGGAAATATAGTTTGAGAGGGCGTCTACCCAAACATACACAATATGCCCCGGGTCAAAATCAACAGGAATACCCCATTTAAAAGATGTTCTTGAAACGCATAAGTCCTCAAGTCCAGGTTTTAAGAAATTATTTAACATCTCGTTTTTTCTTGTCGGCGGCTGGATAAACTCAGGATTTTCCTCAATATGCTTAATGATTCTGTCCTGATACTTTGACAGCTTAAAAAAATAACTTTCTTCTTTAAGCTTCTCAACGTCCCTCCCGCAGTCAGGACATTTGCCGTCCACAAGCTGCCTTTCCGTGTAAAAGGTTTCGCACGGGGTACAATACCACCCCTCGTAAGAGCTTTTATAAATATCGCCGTTGTCATATAATTTTTTAAAAATTTTCTGAACAGCCTTAACATGAATCTCGTCTGTCGTTCTTATATAATAGTCATAACTGATGTCAAGAGTTTTCCAAAGCTTTTTCACCCATAAAACGATAGAATCAACATACTCTTTCGGTGAAACGCCTTTTTCTTTGGCGATTCTCTCAATTTTCTGCCCGTGTTCGTCCGTTCCCGTAAGAAATTTAACGTCAAAGCCTCTCATTCTTTTATATCTCGCCATAGTATCCGTGGCAACGGTACAGTAAGAGTGCCCTATATGCAGTTTATCGCTTGGATAATAAATCGGCGTGGTAATATAAAATTTATCTTTAGACATATTTATTTAAACCTCCTGTCATTTTGTAATATACCTGTATAATTTTCTTGAAATACCGCCCGAGGGTATTAAGGGGAAAGCTTAATTCCGCCTATCGGCAAAATCTCTATTTATCCGATGCCCCGCCGGTTTCCAAACAGGTCTGATTTTTATAGTCAAACGGCTGTCAAGACTACTCGAATTTTTGTATAACAAAAATTCTCTTAACCGACGGCGAAAGTATTCGCCTTTGTATTTAGAGTAAGGCTAATCGCGAGACTTCGTTTTGCTGCTCGCCCTTGTACCCTGGCTTACACTCCCCATTAATACAAGAGTAAGTTTCCCCGCTTAAAAAGCAGGTGACTTCCTCTGTCGGTTAAAATAAATTCTATCTCCGAACTTATTCATTTTTCAAGTGGTTTGACTATAAGCGTTTTGACTATATTTCAATAATTTTTTAAATATGCCATTAATTATACAACACATAATAAAAAAATGCAAATTTAAAATTTTTCTGAATAACAAATTTAAATGCCGCAAATAATATTTTTGCGGCGATAATAAAAAAACAAAAAAGAATTGTTTATAATATAAACGGCGTCGGCTGGCAAGAAACTTTTTGGCTAAGGTCAAAACTACTCGAATTTTTGTATAACAAAAATTCTATTAACCGACGGCGCAAACGCCTGTCAAGCGACGACTCAAAAATTATTAAACAATTCTGATTAAAGAAAGGAAGTATATTATAATGAAAAAATTCACAACCGGACTTATAGCGGGAAGTATAATAGGAGCAATCGGCTTAACCTGCGCGTTAAGCGATAAGAAAACTCGTCAAAAGCTTGTGCACGGAGGCAAAAAAATGATTGGCAAGGCTGAAGACGTAATGGACATGGTACACTAACCACATTTAAGGGACTGTCACGCTAAAAAAGAAATATACTAATATAGTAGATACTATATTCTGTTATAATCTTCTCAGTGGACAGCCCCTTATTTTTTTACTTGCTATACAGGGTAACTTTATTTTTGCCTGTCTTCTTGCTCTCATACATAGCGTCGTCGGCACGTTCAATACATTCCGTAAGGTCGGAATCAACAAGTTTAAAACAGGAAACCCCTAAAGACACCGTGACTCTTATATCATGCCCCGGAACGGAAACGACAAGAGCCTCGACCGCCGCCCTTATTTTCTCGGCGATAACAAGGGCGGCTCTTATATTTGTAAACTTAAAGAAAACGACAAACTCCTCTCCTCCCCATCTGGCGAAAACGTCGTCTTTTCTTATACAGTTCTTAACTGTTCCGGCGACTTGTTTAAGAACCTCGTCTCCCGCCGAGTGCCCGTAAGTATCGTTAATCTTTTTAAAATTGTCAATGTCAAAAAGAATAGCCGAGCTCACCAAATGCCCCGCCTGAAAACTCTTAAAGGCAAAAGCCATTTTCTCATTAAGATACTTTCTGTTATAACATTTCGTAAGAGCGTCTATTTGTGACATTTCCTTTAGCCTGTTATATTTCTCGTTTATTTTAAGCTTCTCTGTCAAAAAGTTTTTCTCAAGACTTTTATAATAAAGAGATTCTATATAGCATAAAACCACAAATAAAACTATAATTATAAAAATCGCGACAGACAGAAAAAACGATACGGTGTCCTCGTTTTCTGTCTCAAGGCTTCTGGCATAATCCTCGGCGGCCGCTTTTAAGTCTTGCTCATAAAAACATGATGTAATAAGTAAATTGGACTGGGGTATGTATTTACAGAAAAAGACCCTTTCCACTTGAAGACTTTTCTCACTTAAATAAAAACTTTCCCTGTCAAAAACAGACGTATAGTCCTCGAGCTTTGTCAAGAGCTCATAAGAGGGATAAAAAGCCTTTTGTACACTTTCGCCCTTTCCATATTTCTTATACGCTTCCGGCTGATTGTGTTTTGAGCTGTAAATATTTTGTACGGAAATATTATTCTTATCGTAAATAACCGCTTCTTGAAGATATATCTCATAATTAAAATTTTTATCCCTTATGCCGTTCACAAAATCGCCGATAAAATCTTTCCTTTTTTCCTCATTGTATTTAGAAAACTCTTCCTCATCAAATAAAATCATTTCATATATGCTGTTCGTATACAATATAATATTTTTTCTCGCCGTATCATAAAGCGTGTTATAGTAAACGTTTTTTAAATCCCCTCTGCTGTAATTAGCGGTAAGGTTAATAATAACGGCGAAAGAAACGGAAATAACAATAAAAATAAAAAACAAAATAATATAAAATTTATATCTAAGCTTTATCATTATATCACCCTTTTCAATATAAATAATACGATATTTTGAAAACTCTTTTATAAAATGTCCGTTTTCCCTATAATGTCAATATCCACGGCGATTCCAATATATAATTAATAATTAAATAAACTTAAAAACAAACAAGTCAGAGGAGTCAAAAACTATTCATATTTTTGTTTTACAAAAATACTTATACCCCATTGCGGATAGCTCCGCCTTATATTCTTTTTATTAATTGGCCTCGTAAAACGTATCTTAAAATTAAATAAGTCGTCTATGTTACATAAAAACACCCCAAAAATTATGAATATCAAAACAAAAAAACTTTTATCGGTTTATAAAATTTTTAGAGTGATTCCGTAAAAAAAATTATATCAGACATACTCTATCAACTTACTGAATTTTTAAGACAATTATCATAACCAGAATCGATATAATTATTATGTATCGCGGCCACATTAATAATTAACACTTCCTTAATTATAACATCGCTAAATATTTTTAACAAGATAAAAGTATCCCGTATGTAAAAACTACTCAACACTTGTTAAAATATCACAAATAATAAATCCCACACAGGATATAAATATACTTTTTAAACTAAAAATTATCTTAAAATGCTAAAAATAAAGTTAATATGCTTTATTTTCACTCTATTTTACCGCTTTTTTTGTACGTATTTTAATTTTCAGACCAATTTTAATCAGATTTCGTCTTACAGCTTTAAATAAAATATATTAATTTTAAAAAAAGGTATTGCATTTTTTTTTTAACGTGGTATAATAGTGTCTATGGAAATTAATTAAAAGTTATTTGGAGAAATACTCAAGTGGCTGAAGAGGCTCCCCTGCTAAGGGAGTAGGTCGTTCACGCGGCGCGAGGGTTCAAATCCCTCTTTCTCCGTTTTATATGTTTTGTATTTTAGTTGTATCCTTTCTTTAGTTTTATTTCGACCGCGTAACTCTGGTTACGCGGTCGAAATTTTTTTATTTCAAATTTTATAATAATAAGCTTCCTTCCAAAATATAGAGTATCCAAAAACTCTGTATTTATTGCTAAACTTACCGTAATTTTAACCGACTAAGGAAGCCCTCCACTTTTTAGGCGGATAACATCCCCTTGTATTCAGTTTTATAGTCAATCTACTTGAAAATGGGCAAAAGAAGGCGAAATAAAAATTATTTTCGCGAGGCAGTGGCTGGTCGTAAAGCTTCGCTTTACTGCTCGCCCATGCGTCCTGGAAAGGAGAGCATAGTCAGAGCCTATGCCGACTGACGATAACGTAGAAAAAAGGATTTTTATACGCCGAACTTGTTCTTTTTCAAGTTGATTGACTATAATACAGTCTCCCACCTAATACAAAGGCAAAGTTACTCGCCCTATGTTTAGAATATTTTCGTGAGACAAAAATACGAATAATAGTCTTTGCCCAGCAAAAAAATTGAATAACTTATATAGTCAAATCACTCGTTTATATATTCCTCAAATATATAAACTTTAAGAGTCGGACTTTATATCCGAGTTTTTAATTTTAGATATAAAATTAAGGGCGTCGCCTAAATTATCAGCGGTAACCTCTTGGCTGACGGCTCTCTCAATCACTTTAACATACCCGTTAAAAACGTCTTTAGGTATGTTCCTTTTGATATTTTCATACTCGCCGTTTCCGGCGAGCCAGTCAAGACTGACCATAAAATAATCCGCGAGATTTTTCGCTGATTCTAAAGTCGGCTCCACAAGGTTTCTCTCATATTTCGAGATAGTGGACTTAGTCGTGCCGACAGCGGCGGCGATTTCGTCCTGCGTCTTTTGTCTGCATTTTCTTAAATAATTTATTTTGTCGCCAAACGTATGCATGATAAATAACCTCCTCAACGGCGTGCTACAAATTTAATTATAATATAAAATTTCACTTTGTAAACAAACTTGTTTCATATATAAAAAATAATACTAAAAATCTATTGACAAATCTACAATTCAAGTATATAATTATGTATCATATATGAAACATACATAATAACAAAAAGAAATTATTTTTTAATTTTTTCTCATTTTATGAAAAAAATGTAATAAAATATTTTTTTAAAGAAAGGCGGCAAGATTTTTGAGCGAAAATAATATATACGCCGATAAACAACGACAGTCCTATCTTATGGCGATACCTAATCACCATACATATACTTCCGATAAAATAAAAAATTTAAAAGAGATAAAAGCTAAGCTTCAGGATAAACTTGATGAGACAGACCTTAAAATTTTAAACGGCAGATTAATAACGTTAGAGGAAATCACCGTAAATAAGGAAATATCTGTTCTTCGCTCCGAACTTGAGAAAAAATATAATAAAGATAAAAAACATAAAATCCATAATAAGATAACTCATTTAAAAAAAGTCAGAATAAAAAAAGACGATTTTGAAAATATGTATAAACTGCGTAACAGGCTGATTAAACATATTGAGTATATATCTATAAAAATATCTGAACTTAAATCGGACACGGAATATAGTCAATTAACTTACAGCGAGACAGTAAAAAAATAAGCTGACAATCTTTAATAAAATTTAATATATCAAAAAATTATTTTATTGTTTCGCGCTAAAAATTTCGCGAAGCGCCATAAAACAATAAGGAGAGTAAAAACATGAGAGAAAACAACAAAGTAAAACACATTTTGGGCGTATGGGGAAGCGCTGAAAAAATTTGCCGTGAGAAAAGCGAAAGAGTGATAGAGTTAAAGAAACTTTGCGTAGAGACAGGAGATATACAAAGTATAAAATTAAATGGGCTCCCATCCGGGAAAGGCGTCTCGTCCCATATAGAAAACTCAGTTATAAAAACGATAGACATATACGAAAAAACTATATTTCGCCTTGAGGAGGAAATAAAAGTTATATTTAACATAAAAGCGCAAATAGATAGTTTAATAGCCTTTTTAGGACAGGAAGAAAGAAAAATAATAACACTCCGGTACAGAGATGGTTTGAGCTGGGATTATATACCTGAAATAATCCATAAAAGCCGAATGCAGTGTTTTAGAATACACAATAAGGTTATAAGCCAATGGAACAACGAGAATTTGTTTAAAACAATAGAAAAATAGAGTTTTCTTAATACTTTAAAACAATAACACAACCCCGAAATAAGCCTGATATTCACTTCTTAATACTTTCATATCACCGGTTTCAATCAATATGGTCAACAAAATTCGAGTAGCCGACGGCTAAAACATTCACCTTTATATTCAAGAGAGCTTGTACTCCCACTGAATATAAGAATAAGGGGCTGTGAAAAAATAAACTTTATCAGAAAGAAAATTAAAAACTCTTTCAAATTTTATTTTTGCTAATAAACTAAAAAAACGTAACTCCATAAACTAAAATCCGCGAGGCGGACTTTGCTCGTATGAGGAGAAAAACTTTTTTAGCGCCGGTTTTTGGTGCGGAAAAAACATACCTGGTTCCTTCATTAAACAATTTGCGGGAAATGTACCCATTTCCCGCAAAAGGTGGTGTGAAAAATGAATTTTTCACACCACCTTTTCTTATTGGGTCAAAACTCTTGTCAACTATTTAAAACCCAACACATACCTTCCCTTTTATCATATACATTCCTCTATTTTGCTCTTAACCGCTTTCTCAAACTTAACTCTCGGAAGCATTATAATATGCCCGCAGTTAATACATTTAATTCTAAAATCCGCCCCAACCCGCAGAACCTCCCACTTGTTTCCGCCACAGGGGTGTCCTTTTTTCATAATAACTTTGTCGCCGATATTAAACTCCAAAATCAAGACTTCCTTTCATCATCGCTTTTGTGCAAAACAACCTGAGGATAAGGTATACATATATTCTCTTTATCAAACCTGTTTTTTATAAGTTTTCTTATATCCCTCTCAATGGCCCAATTCTCGCCGATAACAGAGTCAGCCGTTACTCTTATAACTACAGAGAAATCGCCTAAATCAACTATTCCCAACACTTGAGGTTCGCCTAAAAGTCCGTTTATTTTGTTTGTCTCAAATGCCATTTTCAGCTCGTCTCTCATAACGCCCATAACTCTGTCAATATCTTCCTCATAAGCTACGGAAATATCCACGACAGCTCTGTTAAATCCCTTTGACATATTTGTGACTATTTTAACCTGTCCGTTGGGAATAATAAACAAATCACCGTCGGCGCTCCTTATTCTCGTTGTTCTTATACCGATTCCCTCAACAATTCCGCTGTATCCCTCAACAGTAATCCTGTCGCCGACAGCGAACTGGTCTTCAATAAGTATAAACATTCCCGTAATAATATCCTGCATAAGACTTTGCGCCCCGAAAGCTATGGCGATACTTCCTACCCCCGCCACAGCGATAAACGACATAACGTTTATCCCAAAAAGGCTTAAAATCTCGCATACGGCAAAAAAATACATAACATATTTGATAATGCTTGAACAAACTGTGTTTAGCGTTCTCGCCTTTCTCTCGCTGAATCTGTTATGTGAGTAAATAAGCTTCTTAACGGCTTTTTTAAAAACCTTAATTAAAACAGCCGCTATAATAATAACAAGTATACATAGCCCTATTTTAACCAAAATGGAAATAACAGACTCAACAGAAACATATTTAGCAATCTCTTCCGTAAAACCAAAAACTTCCGATGTTTCTGTCATAAAAAAGCTCCTTTCAAAAAATCGCTCAGCGTTCCCTTTATATATATAATAATATATTAAATTAAACCTAATATCAATACTTTTATTTTGTATAATAAACTTATCTTGATTAAAAATCATCTAATATAACGTAAGTTCGACAAAAATTTATAGTTAATGGAACCTTTTTTATAGCAAAAAGGTTCCAAACCTCCAAAAATGCTCTTTAATAATAAAAACTTTGAGGCTCTACATCATAGACAC
>CANOGI010000048.1 GCA_947565475.1 uncultured Eubacteriaceae bacterium | reverse complement strand
CTGTGTCATCGTCAGTCGGCGTAGGCTTTCTACTACGCTCTCCTTCCCAGGACGCGTGGGCGAGCGGTAAAGCGAAGCTTTACGACCAGCCTCTTCCTTGTAAAAACAATTTTTATCTCGTCTCCTTTTGCTCCTTTTCAAGTGATTTGACTATAAAAAAATAATTTTTATCTCGTTTTCTTTTGATTATTTTCAAATAGTTTAAATACAAACTTTTAAAAGATTGTCATAATTTTTTTATGTATATTTTAGTTTTCAGGTATGTTTACGGTAATTTTTGTATAGCTGTCGTTAAGTGTGATTTAAAAAGGGCTATAAGAAAAATAAATGAAAAAGGGGTTTAGGTTTTCGTGTTTTTGTGATATAATGTAAATATTGTTAAACAATATAAAATAATTAATTTTAACTTTAAATTCCCGTGGAAAGTTTATAAATGGGAAAATCAGAAATAAAAAACCTTATCAGCATACACAAAAAGCATACTGATAAGGCAGATATAAAACGCTTATTCAAGCATTTTATATAAAGTCTCTTATTAGCCTTGAGTAGGAGCTCCCACGGGACAAACACTCGCGCAAGTACCGCAGTCAACGCAAGCGCTGTCGTCAATCACGTATTTTGAATCGCCTTCAGAAATACAACTTACAGGACATTCGCTTGCGCAAGCGCCGCAGCTAATACATTCATCACTAATTTGATATGCCATAATAAAGCACCTCCGTAATATTTAATAAATAGTGGAACTAAGGATTATTAATTCCTTAGCTTTATTTTATAATATAATTTAATATTTTGCAAGTAAAAGTTTTATAAAAATTATTGATAGTATTACAGAAAAAGCAAAGACGGCAATATATCACGCAAATCAATTTTTAAATTCTTATAATAGTTTTTTGTTAAAATTATTAGTTAGGCGTTGTCTGAATCTGACTACTTTCTTAATTAAAAGAAAGTTGGATAAAGAATTTTAAATTGGTTTTGTCAGACAAAAATTAATTTGTGTGGAGATGTATTTCGCTTGACAGTGTGTTTGCCGAGGGATGTAGAGAAAATTCAGGAGGCAATCGTAGTGCCGTAAACAAAAGGGGAGAATTTTATGTTTGAGAAACAAAAGGTTTATGATATTTTATCGGAGGCTCTTTCTTTTGGGGGAGATTTTTCGGAAATTTTTATTGAGTATAACAAAAAAAATAATATATCTTTTATAAACGGCAAGGCTGACAAAATTATTTCGGGTTTTGATTATGGCCTTGGTCTTAGAATTTTCAGCGGAGAGAGAATTATTTATTCATATACAAACGATTTATCTTACGACCATCTTATGAAAATGGCGAGGGAAGCCTCTTTAGCCGCGGACAAAAATGACGGGGCGGTAATTAATGATTTTGTCGAGAAAGATTACAGCGGGGACTCTAACAGACATAAAGCCCTTATTATGCCGTCTGACGTGGAGAGGCAGGTTATCGCTGATATGCTTTTTGACGCGAGTAATTCCGCTTTTAAATACAGCAATTTGATAAGCCAGACAAATATGGGATATTTTGATTCTACGCAGGAGGTGTTAATCGCCAATTCAAGGGGGCTTTGGTCAAGGGACAAACGTGTGCGAACACGAGCTTTTATAAGTGCTGTGGCCTCGTCGAAAACCGAGAAACAAAGAGGATATTTGGGGCCAGGAGCTTTAAAGGGGCTTGAGTTTTATGATGAGATTGATTTAAACGAAATGGCTGAAGAAGCTGCTCGTTCAGCTGTTACTATGCTTAAAGCGGATTTTTGCCCGGGAGGGAAAATGCCCGTTGTTATCGATAACGGTTTTGGAGGGGTTATTTTTCACGAGGCTTGCGGTCATAGTCTTGAGGCGGCGGCGATAGCCAAAAACGCTTCGGTGTTTTGCGATAAGCTGGGGGAGCAAATCGCGTCGGAAAAAGTTACCGCTGTGGATGACGGAACAATTCAAAATGAATGGGGTTCTATTAATGTTGACGACGAGGGAGCGGAAGGAAGAAAAAATGTTTTGATTGAAAATGGAATTTTGAAATCCTATATAGTCGATCAATTTAACGGAAAGAAGCTTAATATGGGCTCTACGGGCTCGTCAAGGCGGGAATCCTATAAATTCGCACCTGTCTCAAGAATGACAAACACTTATATTGAGAGGGGAGAGGATAAGGCGGAGGATATTATTTCCTCGACGGATTATGGGATTTATGCCAAGTATATGGGCGGGGGCTCGGTAAATCCTGTAACGGGAGAGTTTAATTTCGCGGTAAACGAGGCGTATATGATAAGAAACGGTAAAATCGCCGAGCCCGTAAGAGGCGCTACGATAATAGGAAAGGGAGCCGAGGCACTCATGAATATTGATATGGTTTCCGATAATCTCAGGCTTGCCCCAGGAATGTGCGGGGCGTCAAGCGGCAGCGTCCCAGTGGACGTAGGACAACCAATGATAAGAGTCAATAATATAACCGTCGGGGGAAGGGGTTAGTTTTTATGAACATAAAGGAATTTAAGAAAATTATTTTTAAAGAGGCGGAAAAACATGGTATAACTGAGTTTGAGCTTTTTTATCAGATGGATAAAAATTTTAAGGTCAGCGTTTTTCAAGGCGAGATAGAAAAGTATTATAATAATTCATCGGGGGGCGTTTCTTTTAAAGCGATTATCAAAGGAAAAACAGGGTACGCTTATTCAGAGCGGCTTGATAGGGAAAGCGTTGATTTTTTATTGGAGTCGGTTATTAAAAACTCAGAGATAGCTAACGACGAGGGAGAATATATATATCAGGGGGACGAGTATTATCCGGAAGTTAATGTGTTTAACGAGAGGCTTGACAATTATGACCCAAATTTTAAAATAAAGCTTTGCAAGGATATTGAGAAAGCGGCTTTAAGCTATGACAAAAGGATTATTTCTGTGAAAAGCTGTTTTGTGGGAACAAATGAGAGTGAGACTTATATAGCCAATAGTGAGAATTTGGAACTTTTTCAAAAATCAAATTATGCTTCGGTGTATGTTTTAGTTACGGCGGAGGATGGCAATATCAGAAAAACCGGAGGAGAATTTTGGAGAGGAATGGATTTTGGCCCCATTAATTATGTTAAAATTGCCGAAAATGCTTGTCGAAAAGCATTGAGTTTACTTGGAAGCGAGCCTGTGGAAAAGGGTGAAATGAATATTATATTTAAAAACGAGGCGTTCGCAGATATACTTACAACTTTTATGGATTGCTTTTTTGCCGAAAATTGTCAGAGAGGTTTATCTCTGCTCAAAGGGAAAGTAGGAGAGCGAATAGCGTCTGAGCGGGTCACAATAAAAGACATGCCTCTTTTTGAAGGAGGTTTCGCAACCCGCGGTTTTGACTCGGAGGGTGTGGCCTCATATAACAAGACGGTTATTGAGAATGGAAAGCTCAATACGTTTTTATATAATTTGAAATCAGCCGCTAAAGATAATATAAAATCCACGGGAAACGGGTT
This sequence comes from uncultured Eubacteriaceae bacterium, assembly GCA_947565475.1. GTDB lineage: Bacteria > Bacillota > Clostridia > Lachnospirales > CAG-274 > MGBC114079. The sequence continues at coordinate 8,023 of CANOGI010000048.1, read as the reverse complement.
TAAAGCGAGTTTTAAGTCAGCATCATCAACCGCAGCCACGAATTTTGTGTTTGAGAAAGGGGAAATCAGTTTTGACGAGCTTATTTATAAGCTTTACGACGGGTTGATTATTACAGGGCTTTCCGGACTTCATTCAGGCGCGGAGCCGATTTCGGGCAATTTTTCCCTTGCCGCCGATGGGCTTTTGGTAAAAGGCGGAAAGGTTTTGGAACCTGTTGAGCAAATAACAATTTCAGGAAATTTTTTTGATGTTCTTAAGAATATTTTAAATGTTTCCGACGATTTGTATTTTGGTATGGAGACGAGCAAAGGGGCTGTTGTCTGCCCGTCTGTTTTAGTTAAAAATATTAATGTGGCAAGTTGACGAAAATAGTCTTTGTGCAAAATTTCACATTAAGTTATACTTGTACGGTTAATTTTCATATAAATTTATAAATATGGAGTTGCTTTTTTTTTAGTTCGGGTATATAATTAAGTTGTATTAAGATATATTTTATAGGCCGTAAATAAATTTTTTTTGGCCTTCGTTTTATTTATGGTCATTAAAATATTTGTCAATACAAAATATTTTAAAAAAGGAGGAAAAACTAATGAAACGAAGATTATTAGCTTTTACTTTAGCGTTTACCATGGCTTTCTCAACGTTAGTTACGGTACACGCCGAGGACCTTGCTATCGCGGACGATAATCTTTCCGAAGTTTCAGACGAGATTTCCGACGAGGTTTTAGATGAGGACCCAGTTGAGGAAATTTCTGAGGAAACAGACGGGGACGAGGTTTCCGACGGTTCTGAAGTTTCTGACGAGGAAATGTCTTCTGAAGTTTCTAATGAGGAAAATTCAGAGGAAGCTGACGGCTCTACTTCCGGATCAAGCTCTGACGGCGTATCTGAGGAGACATCTGAGGCTATGGCAGAGACTACCACAGCGGACGATATTTCTCTCGCCGCGGGCGAAAACTCTATGGTTGCCGTAAAAGACTGGCAGACTGGAGCTACAGGCGGAAAGCATTCGTTTAAAGCAAACTCAAACGGAAGCGTTTCAAGTGTGAGAGGCGGCAGCGACCAGGGTAAGTTTTCCAGAGGAACAGATGAATTCGCTTATTACGCTCCAAAAGAAGGCATAGATATGTCTAAGAACTTTGTTCTTTCGGCGACTATGAATCTCGACGGAGTTGTTAAAAACGGTGATGCAAACCCCGCTCAGTCTTCGGCGGGAATGCTTGTTATGGGAAAAATAGAAAAAACACCTCCAAGCATTTCCGTTGGTGTAGCGATGTCGTCCGATAACAAAGGATATATAGGAGCGAACACGAGAAACGCTTTTGACAAAGACGGGAATTATAAGGTTCAGGAGCGTAAGGAGGCAAACAAGAAGCCTAACACATGGATTAAATTATCCGACGAGTTTGACAGAGGGAAGAACAGAGGTTCTTTCGACCTTAGAATTGAGAAAATCGGAAACTCCTATACTGTTTCATGCGGAGATCAAAAAACAAAGTATGATTACGCCCCAGAAAACTTTATGGGAGCGGACGGTACGAACAATCTTCTCTTCCCTGCTCTTTATGTAGCGAGAGATATGGACGTAACTTTCACTAATGTTAAACTTGAGGTTGACTATCGAGTTCAAGACGGTGTGGTAATTATTGAGGACGCCACAGACAACACTGCGTTTGTAGACAATGAGCCAGAACTTCCAGGAATAAGAGTGGGTATCCATTATACAGACGGTTCTATAAGAGAAATCGAAGAGGGCTATGAGGTTAAGGGATACGATATGCATAAAGTCGGAAAACAAATGGCTCAAATCACGGTAGGAGATTATTACGCTGAATATGAGGTTGAAATGCTCAGAAAAGCGTGTACGAATATTAAAATTACCTCAACTCCTATGAAGACCAGCTATTATGAAGGCCAGCATTTCAGAACAGATAATTTTGTTGTAGAGGCAGACTATGAGGACGGTTCTCACAAGATTCTTGAAAGAGATCAGTACGATTTAATTGTAAAAGGCAAGCTTATTGAGCCTAAAGATTTCTTTACATTGGATTTAGCGGGAGATAATATCGATTTTACCGTAAGAAGGAAAGCGACTCCGGAAATAAGTTCCGGTGGGAAATCAGACAGTTTTAAAGGATCTATATCATCTTTTAAACTTGATCATATTATAATATCCACAAGACCGATAAAAACAGTGTATTATCTTGACGAGGAACAAGATTTGACAGGTATGGTTGTAAAAGGATATTATACTGACGGGAAAACTGTAAGATCTGACGCTTTACAAGAATCAGAGTACACAGTATCAAATGACCTCGATACGTCAAGTGTGGGAACCCGTACGATTACGGTTACAAATAAATTTAACGACAAGCTTTCAGCACAGTTTGAAGTATCCGTAATGATTAAGAGATTTATGAAAGCGTATATAACGTCTTATCCGAGAACAACATATCCGCTTTTAACAGGAGTAACTGATTACAACGCTAAATACTGGTATGACTATTATAACGGAAAACCTGACGGAACAAAAGGTACTGTTGATGATGAAACAAGCCAGTATAATCAGGGAAACCTTCAAATTACTTATCTTTACTCAAACGGAAAAGAGGAAATAGCTCCTGAGAGTGAGTATGAGATTATTCTTGATGATTTTGACATAAGAGACGCTTCCAAGGAAAGTAAAATTGTTATTAGATTCCCTCAAGGAAGCGAGGCTTATGGTACGGAAGATATAGTTCTTCCTGTTTCCATAGCGGATTACTCTGAAAACTATTGGAAGCCTACTATTTTCGGAGCTTCATCAACAGCGTCAAAATCAGAATTTGATGATCTTAAAAATAGTAAACAAGGTATGGTTCTTACAGAGGCTGACGGTACAGTAACCAAGTTCAATACTACTGGTTCAAGCGGAACAGCCGAGAGAACAGAGGATGGAAAAGCTTATAAAGACAGATATGTAGGCGACAGAAGAATAGAGGAACCAGGCTCTAGCCTTAGAATATGGGCGAGAGACGGCGCGGGAAAACAGGCCGACTCTAACGACGGTATGACTTTTTACTATACAAGACTTAATTTTAACGACGACTTTAAATTAAGCGCCGATATTGAGGTTAATGGTTATATAAATGGAAATACAGATGAGAACAGAGACGGACAGGAAGGTTTCGGCATTATGGCGAGAGACGTCGTTAGTCTTACAATGAGTGAGGAATATAAAGCGGAAGTTTTAGCTAATGGCGGAAAAATTACAGATGATAAGGGTAAGATAAGATTCGCTTACAGATATGAGGACGCGGCGATAGACGAATACGGCGAGCCTATACCATATAACACCGCTCTTTACAATTACGCCAATATGGTTATGATATCTGGCTACAGCGGAAGCGGATGGCCGTCAGACCCAGAGGCGGACACATATTTATTCAACACTACTAAAAACCGTATTAATCTTATATACAGAACGTTTATAGAGGGAGACCCTTACTCAGCGAGCTCAAATGTTTTCAGAAGCTCTGTTAAGAAGACTCTCTCAAGAGATTTCCCAGAGCCGGGTATGAAGTATCATTTGTCTCTGGAAAAAGTTCCTGGCGGATATAAAGGTGTTTGCTACGACTATCAGTCAAAAGAATTTAAAACAGACTATGTTCGCTACAATGAGGAAACAGGAGAAACAGACCTTAATGTATTAGATCCAGAAAATTTATACGTAGGATTTTACGCAGCTCGTTTCGCCGATATTACGGTAAGCAACGTAAGTCTTGTTAAATCATCTTCTGAGACAAATATGCCGGCGCAGATTAATGATTCTGACAAACTTACCGTTCCTAAATTGTATCTTAAATCAAACGTTTACTCATCAAAGACAGATTATAACCTTGTTTTAAGAACAAGCAACAACTCAGGCGGTAAAATAACAATTCAGCAAGACGGAAAAGTAATTTACCATAACGTAGTTGTAAACAAGAGAGAGACATTATATCCGGTTACTCTTACTGAAAACGGAAAGAGTAAATTCACTATAATGTATACTCCAACCTACATTTCACCAGACTCAACAAGGTATCAGGAATTATCGTCTTATGAGCCTACTTACTATGAATGGACGATTACTCATAAAGGAAATTTTGATTCCACAAGAAAGAATTTATTCGTATCTCCGGACGCTTCTCCGGCTGGAATTGGTTCCGTAAGCGACCCAATGCCTTTTGAGACGGCATATGGTCTTATGAGAAGGGGACAGAACATAATTCTTCTTCCTGGTACTTATGAGCGTACCGCTAAACTTGAGATTGACACGTCAAACTCAGGTACTCCGGAACAGCGAAAAGCTATTATCGGATTTAATAAATATCAGGCTGAAGAGGACGGCTACGCTGAAGAGGGATATGAGAAAGTTCCAGACGGAATAGCTGAATTTGATATGATGGGCGGAAACAACGGTTTTGTAAACCACGCTTCCAACTGGGTATTTAAGAACTTCTCAATCACAAACGGCGGAAAGAACGCCAAAGCGTTCCATACAGGAGGAGACAACTGTCTTATCGAGAACATAAAAGTTCACGACTGTCAGGACTCAGGTATCAACTTAAGCCGTACAAGTTCATCTCAGAAAACCATAAAAGACTGGCCTAAGAACAATATATTTAAAAACTGCGAGGTTTGGAACTGTGCCGACGGTTCATTTAACAACGCCGACGGTTTCGCTACTAAACTTACCGTGGGAGTAGGAAACAAGCTTATCGGCTGTGTTTCTCACCATAACTCCGATGACGGCTGGGATTTATTCTGTAAACAGTCAGGCGGACTTATGGCACCTGTAACTTTGGAAAAATGTATTACTTACAAAGGCGGATACAGACTTGACGCCGATGGTACGGACAGTAAATGGTCTGCTGAAAGAGGCGGTAGAAACGGATTTAAAATGGGCGGAGACTCTATGCCCGTTAATAACGTTATGATTGACTGTATCGCTTTCCAAAATGGTAATAATGGAGTTACATCTAACAGTAATCCTCTTATGACAATAAGAGGCTGTGTAGGGTATATGAATGAAGGCTCTAACTTTTCTTTGGGAAGTAACTCGTCATTATCAAACTGTAGATATGACGTTAAAGGCGTTGTTTCATATAAGCCTGCTAAAGGAAGCGATAAAGGCGGAGATGAGATTATAGGTTTCGACGGATATGAGTTAAGAGACGCAAACAACGAGCCTATATTAGGTGAGGACGGAAAACCGATAATCGAAGTAAGAAACAAAGATTATAACTATATTAAACGTACAGCAAACAAAGACTCTATGAACGTGTCAGGCGATGTTGTTACTGATGATTTCTTTGTAAGTCTTGAGAGTCCTGTTGTAAAAGGCCGTATTCCTCAAGATCCAGCTACAGGAGAATTTCTCCTTAACGGATTCTTAGAGCTTAAACCTGAGGTTAAAGATAAAATCAAAAACTCAGAGGGATATGAGGATCCAGAGGATACTAATACGGAAACAGAGGAAACATCAACATCTTATATTAAAGATATTTCAGGCTCAGGCGGGGGAAGTTCACCTAAAAAGGATAGCTCCGCGTCAAGCACTGATACATCAAAAGACAATAAAGAGTCAACCAAAAAACCATCTGACAACAAAGATTCAGAAAGTAATAAACCGTCAAACGAAAACAGCGGTAACGTAAGTAAAAACAATATTAACATAAGCGCTGATAACGGCGGAGAGGTTAATATTCCTTCAAATCTTGAGGGAAAAGTTTCCGTTGAGGCTTCAGGTGAAAACGGTATTTCCGTTAAAGCTGACGGAGTTAAAGCTTCTGATATGAAAAACGCGGAAGTTAGAATTCCATTTGACGGAGATAAATCAAACACCGATTTGATTGTCGCTGTGTTTACAGATAAAGATGGCAGCGCTAAAGTTATTGAGCAAAGTATTTATGACGCTTCTATAGGCAAAGTTGTTGCTCCGTATATTGGAGAGGGTACTTATGAGGCTGTTTTGAAGAGCGCCTCATTTGCCGATATGACAAATAACTGGGCTAAACCTTATGTTGAGGCTCTTGCTGTAAGAGGCATTGTAAACGGGGTTTCTGACAATATGTTCGCTCCTAACGCCAATATTAAGAGAGGCGACTTTGTATTAATGCTTACTAAAGTTCTTGGCGTTAATTCAAGTAAAGAATCAGGCTTTAACGATGTAAAATCTTCCGATTACTACAGCGGAGCTATTTCAGCCGCTAAGGAATACGGACTTGTTAAAGGCATAAGCGAAACAGAATTTGGCGCTACAGCTAATATCTCAAGACAAGACGTAATGACTATCATTGCGAGAACTCTTGATTTAGCGGGCGTTGAATTGGAAAGCGCTGATTTGGATAAATTCAGTGACGCCGCTAATGTTTCTGATTACGCTAAAGACGGCGTGGCTAAGCTTGTGGGAGCTAATATTATTGCCGGCAACAACGGCGCTATTAATCCTAAAAACAGTTTGACCCGTGCGGAAGCGGCTAAAATTCTTTACGAAGTTTGGAAAAAGTTTTAGTCAATTCCCAAAAAGTTCTTTAGTCAATTGACGGAAATGTAGTTTTATAAAGGCAGTATCAATGGTTTTAAACCGTTGATACTGCCTTTTTTATAATAGACCTTGTTATTTTAACGTGAGTTCGACAGAAATTTATAGTAAATGGAATCTTTTTAGTTGGTGCGAATGTTTTTATTAGACAGATTTTTTAGCGACGTTTTCCTAAAATCACAATTCATATGGCGTTATTTGATATACATAGTAATTTAACCAATTACTAAAAAGTAAATTTGAGTGCGACTTCCATTTTACCAAAGGCTCATTTTTAGGGTTATCGTCTTTAAAATAATTTTTAGGGATTTCTATATCCAAACCTTTGTTTTTATCTCTTAAATACTCGTTTTTAAGAGTATTTGAGTCGTATTCAGAATGTCCGGTTACAAAAAACTGTTTTCCGTTTTTCGCTGAGACTATATATATTCCAGAGTCTGCGGATTCGGAAAGTATCTCAAGTTCTTTTACTTTTTCTATATCTTCTCGCCGTACTTCCGTATGACGAGAGTGAGGGACATAAAAAACATCATCAAAACCTCTGAGGAGATCGTAGTGTTTATAAACTCTTGTATGCTCAAATACGCCGAACATTTTTTTCGACAGGTTATATTTTGGGATTTTATAGTGATAATAAAGTCCAGCCTGCGCCCCCCAGCATATATGTAATGTGCTTGTTACATTTGTTTTTGACCACTCCATAATTTCTGAAAGCTCATCCCAATAAGTTATTTGCTCAAACTCAAGATGTTCTATAGGTGCTCCAGTTATAATCATTCCGTCTATCTTTTTATTTTTTATTTCCGCGAAGACTTTATAAAAAGTTGAGAGATAGTCCATTGAGGTGTTCTTTGAAATATGGCTTTCCATTCTGAGAAATGTAACATCAACTTGCAGAGGACTATTGCTTAACAAACGAAGAAGCTGTACTTCTGTTTCTTGTTTTTTAGGCATAAGATTTAAAACCACTATTTTAAGTGGTCTTATATCCTGATGAAAGGCACGACTTTCCTCCATAACAAATATATTTTCTTTATTTAATATTTCTTTTGCCGGTAAATTATCAGGTACTTTAATTGGCATTTTAACATCATTCCTCTTGATATATTAAGTTTTTCCGATTATGCTATTAACAGATATTTATTAAATTAATATTGTTATCGGTGTTCTTAAATTTAATAATTTTATAATTTATATATATATTTTAACAGATATTTTGCAATTTTACTATATCTTTTTATAAAGTTTTGATATAATATAAATTATGGGAAGTTTAATTGACTACAGCAGTTATACGGTTATAGTATAAGTGAAGACAAAAATTATTTTACTTAAAATGTTTTTGGGCCATGAGGCAAAAGAGCTACGCGGTATAATAAGTTTTAAAGTATTTTTGTGAGTTAAAAATATTTATAGTCTTTGATTTGGAATTACTGTAATAAAAGTGTACGTAA
>CANOGI010000047.1 GCA_947565475.1 uncultured Eubacteriaceae bacterium | reverse complement strand
TGGATAACACATTTTCACTTTTTCTTTTTCCTATTAAATTTTACCTAAACTCAAAATGAAAACAGTTACAATAAGAGAGGAAAAAATAGCTAATCTAACATTTATCAGATTAACTATCTTATTAATATTCGGTTGTGTTTCCTCTGTAAAAAGTACTGGTAAAGTATAATCAATGAAATAATTCAATGAAAAAATAAAAAGAAGAATAATAACAAAAATTCTTTTATAAAGTACACTTTAACTTAACACTTTTAATTTAAATCAAATTCTTTTCAGCCAGAGCAGGATAGACCTTATGTTGATAAAATGCTTGAGGTTTATGATGTTAATCATACTTATTTAATGTGTGATGAAAAAGATTTAGCGGAGCTGTTAAAAGACGCGACAGAGGCGAAAGATTTACCCGGAATGGCTGATATAGACGCTTCACTTTTATATTTTTGCGGACTTGTGAAAAAGCATAATAAAGTCGCTCTTACGGGAGAATGCGCTGATGAGATTTTTGGAGGATACCCGTGGTTTCATAAAAAAGAAGCTTTTGAGAGTTCTACTTTTCCATGGTCTATGGATTTACAGGCAAGAACTTTTCTTTTTAATGAAAACTTTATAAAAAAGCTTGAATTGAAAGACTATATTGACGCGAGATATAAGGAATCAATTCAAAAAGTCCCGATTCTTGATGGAGAGTCTAAGGAAGAAAAAAGACGCAGGGAAATTTCTTTTTTAAATCAAAAATGGTTTATGACAACACTACTTGACAGAATGGACAGAACATCTATGTATTCAGGTCTTGAGGCGAGAGTTCCTTTTGCCGACCATCGTATTATTGAGTATATATGGAATGTCCCGTGGGAATTTAAATGCAGAAACGGTGTTGTTAAGGGACTTTTAAGAGACGCTTGCAAGGGGCTTTTACCAGATGAGCTTCTTTGGAGGAAAAAAAGCCCGTATCCAAAAACTTATAATCCAGAGTATGAGAATATTTTAAAAAATAAAATAAGGGAGATATTGGATGATAAGAATTCCCCTGTGTTACCTATTATTGATAAAGAGAAGGTTTTAGAATTTATTAATCTTCCGTCAAATTATGGAAAGCCTTTTTTCGGGCAATTAATGGCGGGTCCCCAAACTCTCGCTTATATTATTCAGATTAATCATTGGCTTAAAATATATAATTGCGAGATTTGTTTTAATTAAAAGGGTAAATTTGACTTTTATCTCAGTTATGTTATAATAGACCTGTTCGATAATTTTCAAACATGTTTTGTATTAAACGTGATTATTGAACAGGTCTGATTTGTAAAGGGCATGTTCATTAATTTTTATAGTCAATTAATCTAAAAATAAATAAATTTATTTCCTTTGCTTTTCTTATGACGATTTGTGAAACTTTCAGCGCGAATCAAAAAAAGAACTAATTATATATTAGTTTCAGGCTGTCGAAAAAGTCTTTTTTGTGGACGCTGTCCACACCTGCCAACTTTCTTGAAAGAAAGCTGGACAAAGAACTTTTCTGCAAAAACTAACGTTTTTGCCTATAAACTTAATATTTTCTTAGAGAAACGAAGTTTCCGTTTGAAGTTTTTTGCCTCGCTTTTTTTCAAAAAAGCGAGTGGATTTGGACAACGCCCAAGGTTTTTCGACAAGCTGGAACTAATTATATATTAGTTTTTTGGAACCTGTTAGTTTATTCTTTTATTGATTCGCTATAATTTGATATAATAAATATTATGGAAAGCATTTTATTTTGAGGCTGAAAAAAGTATGTGATGATATAATAAACCCGTTAATACAGGCTGAAAATTTTTGTGGATAAAAACTTTAACTATGCAAATAAGCTTTTTTAGAGAGTATATGAAAACTGAAATACGCGCGAAAAATTGTGTAAAATAAAAAAATTGAATTGTTTTAATTTTATTTTTCTAAGTTTTTTAGATATTTTAGTTTTATAAAGTTATATAAATTTTCAGATAATTAAATTGCTGTAAGATTTTAACAATAGTTATAGAGTTTTAATATACTATAGATGTTTGTTATAGTGAACAAACTTAAAAAGTAAAAAAATATTTTACGTGCTCATAAGCGCTGCCGACCAATAAGCTAATTGTGTTAGTAATTCGCAGGTCGTGTAAGTAAAATGATTTTTTGCTTAAATTTTGTTCACTATAATAATAATTTTAAACGACAAATTGAATAATACTAAGGAGTTAATTAATATGAATGTATACGATGTAATTATAAACAGGAGAACAATAAGAAAATTTTTGCAGAAGCCTATATCAAAAGAAACCCTTGAAAAATATGTAAACGCCGGAAGGCTTGCTCCAAGCGCGGCGAACAGGCAGCCGTTGAAATATAAAGTTGTTAATTCTGAGGATGTCGTTCAAAAAATGTTGAAAATGGTTAAGTGGGCGGCTTATATAGCTCCTATGGGAGATCCGGGGGAAGGTGAGGAGCCAGTCGCTTTTATCGCTGTTTGCGCGGATTTAGATATTAGAAAAGAGGGATACGAGACAGACCTCGGTGCCGCGGTTCAGAATATTATAATTTCAGCTGAGGCCGATGGAATAGGTTCTTGTTGGATGGGAGCTATAGATTATGAGGGGATAACCAATCTTTTGAGTCTTTCGGATAATCTTAAATTATTATGTGTAGTGGCGTTAGGCTATAAAGCGGAAGTTCCGAAAGAATGCTTGGTTGAGAATAATGATATAAAGTATTATAAAGACCAAAATGGCGTACTTAATGTTCCTAAGCGCTCTTTGGAAGAGATTTTGATAAAATAATTTTTATATAGATATATAAAATAAATGTTAAATGTTTTCAGTGTATAATTCTGAAATCTAAAATTTATATAAAAATTGTTAAAGATTAAAAATGTATTTGTTACTAATATTATAGTCAAACCACTTAAAAAATGAACAAGTTCGGCGGTTTAAAATCTTTTTTGCCGCGTTAGAGTCAATCGGCATAGGCTCCGGCTATGCTCTCTTTCCGCTGTTTTGAAAAAATAATTTTAAATTTGCCTCCTTTTGTTTATTTTCAAGTAGTTTGACTATAAGTTTAAACGGTAGAATTACGTGGTTAAATAATCATAAATAAAAATATTTTACAAACGTTATTGATAACTGGCTTAAAAAATTAATTTTTTTGATACTATTGCAATTTTATCTCATTTTTGCTATAATTTTTTATAACAAAATAGTTTGTGAAAACCAATATAATTAACCTTTTTAAGGAGAATTTTATTATGATAAAATTATCTGTCGTTATGGCGACGTATAACGCCAAAGATTCTGTTGAACAGGCTATACTGTCAATAGAAGGTACGGTAAGAAAAGATGAGATTGAAATTATCGCCGTTGACGACTGTTCAAATGATACTACATGTGATGTAATCAAAAATTTACAAAAAAATTACTCAAACATAAAATTGTATAAAATGAAAAAAAACAGCGGAAGCCCGTCAGAGCCGAGAAATTTTGGAATAGAAAAGGCGAGTGGAAAATATATAACTTTTGTTGACGATGATGATACGGTGAACGCTGATAATCTTATGGATATGCTTGACGTTATTTCGGAGAAAGAGGCGGATTTTGGAAAAGGCTATTTAATAAATTTTGATGGTAAAAATAAAACTGTTGAAAATAGAATAGGAATTGAGTGTAAAGATAGTTTTGATACAATGGAGAAATTAATACAGTATCAAAGTACGACTTCGGATTTAATAGTTCGCAGAAAATTTTTAACCCAAAATAAAATAAGATATAACTCAGATTTAAAAATCGGTGAGGATACAGTTTTTGTGGCGGATATTTTTTCGCATAATCCAAACACTATTTATATAGACAATTATTTTTTATATTATAATAAAATTTCGGAAAAAATCTCAAATCTATCTTCAACTCAAAATTGCGGTGACAGAGAAATATATAATCAGATAACCTCATGGAGGACAACGAGAAAGGTATTGTCAGAAATCTCGATAGATTATTATGGTTTAAGGTTGCCGGCGTCTTTTAGAAATATTTTAATATCCATAGTAAGGTACTCAAACGGAATAAGCGAGGAATGTTTTAGAGGACTTTCGAACTTCGCTAAAGAGACAGAAGTATATACAAAAGGTACGATGAGTTTAGCGGAGAGATATAATGATTTATATAAATCATTATTGTCCGGAAATTATGATGAGTTTTTAAGACAGTCGAGAAGAAGAATATTGATAAACGGGTACGATCTTAAATTTATTATTCCAGTGGTGCCGTATCTTGAGAAATTTTATGATGTGAGAATAGACGAATGGACAGGTCATGACACTCATGACAAAAAAAAGAGTAAAGAACTTTTGGAGTGGGCTGATATAATATGGTGCGAGTGGCTTTTGGGTAACGCTGTTTACTATTCACAGCGAAAGAATAAAAATCAGCGTCTCATAATAAGATGTCATCGTTTTGAACTTGATAGGGATTTTGGAAACAAAATAAATTTAGATAACGTAAACATGATTTTAACAGTGGGATATTATTATTTTGAGGGGTTTGCGGAAAGGTTTAAGTTTCCTAAAGAAAAAATGCGTCTTTTAAGCAATTATGTTGAAACCAGAATATATTCAAAAGAAAAATCAGCTGAAAGCAAATACAATATAGGATTGATTGGAATACTTCCACGCAGAAAGGGATTTTTTAGAGGACTTGAGCTTTTAAAAATTCTTAAAAATGAAAATAGCAAGTTTAAGTTTTATGTTATGGGAAAATCTTATAAAGAAATAGATTGGATAAAAAATAATCCTGAGGAATGGGAGTATTTCAAAAAATGTGACGATTTTATAAAAAATAATGGATTGACAGATTCTGTAATTTACGGAGGTTTTATTGAAAGGGAAAATTTATATAACGATATAGGTTATGTTCTTTCTCTAAGCGATAATGAAAAGCCGGAATCTTTCCATCTCGCTCCCGCGGAGGGCGTTTGTTCGGGAAGTATAGGAATGTTATTGAACTGGCCCGGTGCGGAATACATTTATTCAGAGGATTTTATTTTTGAAAATATTGAGGAAATGAGTAAGTTCATTTTAAATGTATCCAATAATGAAACTTTGTTTAATGAGGTATTAAAAAAACAAAAAGATTATATAATATCGAATTATAATATTGATGGTTTTATGGAAGAATTATTAACATACTTAAAAGAGACTATGATAATGAGCTAAAATTAAGCGGACAGGTGACAAGATGGAAAAACAAGGCATTATAAAAAATTTGATAAAAAATCACGAATATATTCTCTATTACGCTAAAATACTTTTAAAAACAAGAGTATCAGGGAGTTATCTCGGTTTTTTATGGTTATATATAGATCCGCTTATGTTTATGCTTATATATTCTTTTGTGGTACAAGTAGTGTTTAATAGCCGAATGGAAAATTTTCATGTGTTTGTGATAATAGGGTTGACAGTATGGAATTTATTTTCAAGAACAGTTTTAATGGGCGCCACGGCCATAGCCAGAAATAAAGGAATATTTGAACAGGTATATTTTCATAAGTTTGTATATCCGTCTCTTTATTTAATGTCATATATATATGAGTTTTTAATAAGTATGAGTCTTGTGGTTATAATAATGCTGTTTTCAGGAATACCTTTTACGTGGCACATTATAGAGACAGTTCCCGTTTTATTCACTTTTACGCTTTTCACATATGGGTGTTCATTAATTGTTTCGCATATAGGAGTTTATTTTTTTGATTTAAGAAATATTTTGGATTTTACTCTTAAATTTTTCTTTTATTTCACCCCAATAATGTGGGATTTTGACAGACTGAATTTTTCTATGGTCTGGGTGTTGAAGCTAAATCCTGTGGCTGTTATAATAGGCTCTTTCAGGTCGTGTCTTTTATATGGAAAAAGTCCTGTTTATTTATATTTAGCGGTAATCTGTCTTTTTTCTTTGATACTTATACAGATTGGCTATAAGCTTATAAGCAGATATGAAGACGCTTACGCGAGAATGTTATAAGAGAGGTAAATTTTTATGGAGGAAATAATAAAAGCTGAGGATATAGAACTCGTATACCAATCGGCGGAAAGTCTTTCGATAAAAAAAGCTATAAAAATGCTGTTTAGCAAAGATAAAGAGAATATACTCGTGAAATTTAAGGCTCTTGATAAAGTAAGTTTTTCAATAGAGAAAGGCAGAGTATACGGGATAATTGGGAATAATGGCGCCGGAAAAAGTACTTTGCTAAGAATATTATCGGGGGTTATGTCTCCGACGGCGGGAAAAATAGAGAGAAATTATAAGACAATAAATCTTCTCGCTTTAGGAGTTGGCTTCTCAAGGGAAATATCAGGATATGATAACATATTTTTAAACGGAATGCTCTTGGGCTTCTCAAAAGAGGAAATAGGGGAAAAATTGAAAGATATTGTGGAGTACAGCGAGCTTGGAGATTTTATATACAAGCCTATGAAAACATATTCAAGCGGTATGGTTTCCCGTCTTGGATTTTCAATAGCGATACATCTAAAACCTGAAGTCTTGTTGATAGACGAGGTTTTAAGTGTAGGGGATGTAAAATTTAGGGAAAAAAGTTTTAATTCGATAAGACGGGTAATATCGGATAATGATACTACTGTAGTAATAGTGTCCCACAGTATAGCTCAAATAAAAGATTTATGCGACAGGGTAATATGGATAGAAAAAGGGGAGCTAATAGCCGCGGGAGATACAAAAAATATACTTGAGACTTATACAAGGGTAAATAACGAGGCGATAACATTAGAGCAGGCGAAAGAAGAGATACGGGAAAATATAAGAATTGAGAATAATACATTATACGCTGATATATCAACATATAAACTTGTATTAAACAACGCTGAGGAATTAACATACTTAAACAAAGTATATGATTACACTAAAATATTTCAAACGGAAGCTGACTCAAGTATAAAGATAACTGTACGCCGTCTACCAAATGATGATTTAATTATATATTTTGAGGTAAATAACAGTGAAAATCAGAAAATAAAAATAAAAACTGACGTTATAAAAGGTAGAAATAATTTTGATAAATTATATCAAAAACCGGCATACAGTCCGCAATATGGGGAAAACAAACTTACAGGTCCTAGCTCATTTTATGATTTAGAAAACGGCAGTATGCTTGTTTCAAAAGTGGTCCATTATAGGGAAATGGAAGCTATATATGACGATGGGGCAAAATCTGTGCTTAAAGAATTTAAGTATGAGAGAAATCCTATAAAAAGCGACCATAATTCACTTGAAGTCGAGTTTGACAGAGGTACTGAAAAGGCTACTTTTTTTATAATGCTCTCAAAGCAAAAGCTTTTCAGAAATTTCGACAATATGAAAAGTTATATGCTCTATCATTTTAACAATGTATATAATAATTGCCTTAGGAGCTCATTTTTTCAGCTTCCTGACGGAGCATACACAAAACTTCCTTATTCAATTGACCCATTTACCAGAGATGGATATAACATAAATATAACAGCGAATGTAAATAACGATATATTTGAGTTTTATCAGTCAACAAATGAGAGATTTTATTATAATACAATAATGAACGGAATTTTACAGCGGTATATATATAACGATTCAAAAGGGGTTTTTTTGGAAAAGCATATGTCTACAACTTTAAGAGACACTACAGGAATTACTATTCCATATGTTAATATAAATTCAAATGAACTATTTTTACTTGCCCAGAATGATTTTTTTGATTCAGTTGGCTCAATATTAAATCATAATCCTATTCCAAAGTATCTTGACTTTCTTATAGAGGTGGCGGAAAACAGGAATAACGTATACACAATAAATAATGGTTTTTTCTTTCCTGTATTTATAAAAGAAAAATCTGCCGTATTGTCTGAAGCGTTGTTGGTCGACCAAATAAACACAGCGAGATTAGCGTTAAAAGCGTTCAAAAGGTATAAAACAGAAAAATATAAAGAATTGCACGATAATATTATAAATATGTTAGTATACACAAAAGATAATTGGTTTGACAAAGAAACAAAAAAATTATATTGTAGGATGAGTATTAAGGATTCTGAATTAAATTTTTATGGGGAGATATCTTCGGAAGAGCTGTTAAAAAGGTTATTATTGTATAAAGATGATTATACGACTGTTTTTAATGATTTTAATGGAAATGTAATTAACGATTTTATACAAATACTGTAAAAAGGTGAAATAAATTATGAAAAACGTTGTAACTGTCAATATTGACGATAAAATAAAGTTGTCTGGTTATGAAAATGAGTATATTCTTTCAATAATAGAGGAAACAAAAGGATTTTATGAGCAAAAGCTTCTTGACAACTGGGCCGCTAAATATGCCAAAGAAGCGAAAATTATCTATGACATAGGCGCTAATATAGGAAATCATACCGTCTATTTCGCTAAAAAATTAAACGCGGAAAAAATATATTCTTTTGAGCCAATGCCTATAAATTATAAAATGCTGGAGAAAAATATCGCCGACAATAATATAAAAAATGTAAAGGCGTATAATATTGCTCTCGGGGCGGAAAATTTTTCTGCTAAAATGTCAATGGAGCAGGAAAATAATAATGGAACCGCGAAAATTAGCAAGGATGGAGATTTTAATGGTGAAACAGTTAAAGTTGTAACTATGGATAGTTTAAATTTGCCTTTGCCTGATTTTATAAAAATAGATGTAGAAGGGTTTGAGTTAGATGTTTTAAAAGGAATGAAGAATGTTTTAAAAAAGTCAATAGCGCCGATTTGGATAGAAATTGATGAGGAAACATGTGAAGCAGTTTATTCTCTTTTATTAGAATGTGGGTATGAAATAATATCTTTCAATCTTGAAAATGACAACAATTTTATATTTTCATCTAAAAAAGAATTTTGTGGCGATAATTTACTAATAAGAGAATTGTTGACTCAAGTTAAGGAGAAAAGAAAAATAAAATTAGCTTCTCGCGCGTTTGAGTCAAAATATATTTATGAGAGAAAAAAATGCGAGGAACAGTATAAAGACATTCAAAAGCTTACCTCTAAATTTAAATACGAGCAAAATGTAAATAAAGAACAATATAAAAATATTCAAGAACTTACCTCTAAATTTAAATATGAGCAAGAGCTTGTGTCAGATTTAAAACAGCAAGGCCTTTTATCACAAAAATTAATTAATTCTTTAAAGGAAAAAAACTCAGACTTAGAAAAAGAGATAAAAGAGAAAAATATTCAGATTACAAAATTCAAAAATTTAAGCGCGGAAAGACAGAGACTTTTAGATGGCTATAATACTTCTCTGTTATTCAGAATGTTAAAAAGGTATTGGAATTTGTCTACGAAGTTACATCTCAAGGTGAAAAAAACAGTTTATAAATTTGGACATTGGACGTATTATAAGCTATCCAAATATCCGAGGATAAGGAGATTTTGTTCAAAAATCAACGGTAAGCTAAAAATATTTAAAAATCCAAATGATGTTGTAGCTTCACAAACAACGGATTTAAAAAACAGTTTATATAATACAAACTTGGAAGTAAAATTCGCTAAAGATTTAAATGTAGCGATGCTTGTAGACAATTTTACTTATAATAGTTTTAGATATGAGTGTAACCCATATCCCATAGAGCCTTCAAATTGGCGTGAGATTTTTGAGAACAATAAAATAGATATATTCTTTTGCGAATCGGCTTGGTCTGGTGTGGATTCTGAAAAAAGGCCTTGGAAAGGTCAAGTATACAGCAGTATAAATTTTCAAAAGGAAAATAGGACAGTGTTATTATCTGTTTTAAAATATTGTAAAGAAAATAATATACCAACAGTATTTTGGAATAAAGAAGACCCTACTCATTATCCTGATAAAGTTCATAATTTTGTGGATACCGCCATAAAATTTGACCATATATTCACGACATCTATAGAATGTGTAAAAAAGTATCGAGAGGAATACGGACATAAGAGCGTGCATCTTTTGATGTTCGCCACACAGCCGAAGTTGTTTAATCCAATAAATAAATTTGAGAGAACAGATGAGATAATTTTCGCCGGAAGCTGGTATAATCAGCATAAAATCAGATGCGAGGAAATGGAAATGATAGACAGCGGGTATAAGCTTAAAATATACAATCGATACTCAAAATCTGAGGATCCAAATCATTTTTTCCCTGAAAAATATAAATCTTATTTAAATCCGTGTTTAAGTCATGATAAGCTTGATATAGCCTATAAAGGAAGCAAGGCGGCGCTTAATATAAATACTGTCGTGGACTCGGAAACAATGTTCGCGAGGCGTGTTTTTGAGCTTATGAGCAGTAATACTCTTGTAATCTCAAATTACTCAAAAGGGATGGAACGTCTGTTTGGCGATAATGTATATTTTATAGACAAAAATAAAAATTTTGAGATAAACGATATAGAGAAAAAATGTCATAACGCTTTATATGACGTGTTAAAAAACCATACCTATGAGACTCGTTTTAGGCAAATTTTAGATAGTATACATTTTAAATATAAAGAAAATGACAAAAGTATTTCTTTTATTTACACTGTGTCTGATGAGATTTCTGCCAAAAAAGCGTATAATCATTTTATGTCAGTTTCCTATAAGCATAAAAAAGCGGTTTTCATTGTTGATAGTAATGATAGTTTAAGGAAAATTTTATTTGAATATCAGTCAAATAAAATTTTTATTGTATCAAAACATTTTATAGAAAATTATAGAGATACATTAATTATAAACACACCATATTTTATTTGGACAGATTGTGAGTCTGATTTAAGCTTTATACTAAAAGCGATATTACATTTTAGTTACATAGAAAATGATGTCGCTATATTCAATAAATTAGATTCTTTTAAGATTGAGCCTGTTGTTTTTTCAAAAAATATGCTTTGTAACGCGAGTTTGTTTGAGATTTCAAAAAAGGTATTTTTAAAAAGTGAGGTTATAGAGATTGACGGATATGGCATATAAAAAATTATAGAAATTAACGCAAGTCCTTATTATAGTTCTTTATAATAGGGACTTATAGTATGTAATTCATATATTAAATAAGAAAAAAATTACTTTTTGACACTGTTATAACATATCTGTTTGATAACATAATATCTACCAATTTGAGGGATAAATCTTTTTTTGCTTGACTTTCTTAAAATACTTTTCAAGTATTATCGATAAAAATATGCTTTGATTAACAGAGACATATTTTGTTAGCCATTATTATTTAAGTATATCGAACAGGTATAGCATAGAAGATAATAATTTCTTAGATTTGATAATTGATAAATTTTGTCAAAGGTTATTATGAAATATATATAGCGAGATTGTTTTTTAAGGAGGTATTTTTTTTATGACAGACGATAATATTGAGAAAAATGAAAAGTTAAAATATTTAAAACTTTTAGCAAGACAATATCCTGATATTAACACCGCTTGTACAGAGATTATTAATTTAAAGGCTATTTTAAATCTTCCCAAGGGTACAGAGCATTTTTTATCTGATATTCATGGTGA
>CANOGI010000046.1 GCA_947565475.1 uncultured Eubacteriaceae bacterium | reverse complement strand
ACGAAAAAATACGCTCCTAACGAAAAAGCGTTTTCGTTTAAGTGGGATTAAAAATCCCACACTTCCGCTAAATAGGTGCCGCAAAGATGTGCGGGCGGCTTTTAGCCGACTTTTGCGCAGCAAAAGCACTGACTACTCGCACGCTGCCGCTAAAATTATTTTTATTTTGAATTACGCGGTATTTCCAATAATAACTATATGTGTAAGTTATTATCGGCAAATGAGATAAATCGGTATTTCAATATTATTTTATTAAGGGAATACTCATAATTGAGATATTCTCTGATATATAGGAGGTTTTTTACAGTGAGAATTTTTATTTTATGTGCTGTTACGGCGCTTATGATAGGCGTGATGGCGGGATGCGGAAACGGTGATTCAGCCGCTAACGACATAAACAGGCTTTTTGACGACGTTATGCCGGACGGACTTGAAATGACAACGGAGGATTTCACCACGGATTATTCCGGCGGGGCTTACGGAATGTACGGAGGCTATGGAAATTATAACGGTGGATATGACTACAGCAATAATTATAACAATGTATACGGAACGGCGCCGGGGGATTTTAACAGAGCCGGATATAACTCAAGCGGCAAGGGAAACATTGATTTTGATATTACCCCGTCAAACTTTGCCTCAGAGGAAAATACTCAGGAGAGTTATACGTCGAGATAAAAAAATAATATATGGATTTTTTTCATTTATTATGTTATTATATAAAGAGGTTTAAAGAAAATGTTAAACTTTTTTTATATATCAGCCGGTTAAAATACCGTCTGTACAGCGTAAAAAATTGATTAAAGTTTATTTTTTCTCTTTTAGGAAAATTTTATCCGAAGACAGATATTTATAAAAATAATTTAACCCACAGAGGAAGTCCCTTGCTTTTTAAGCGGGGGAACTTACTCTTGTATTAAGTGGGAGTGCAAACCGGGTTGCAAGGGCGACCAGCCTCACTCTGAATACAAAGGCGAATACTTTCGCCGCCGGTTATGAGAATTTTTGTCATCTGAATATTGAAAGTATTCGTTTTACTTTACGGGGGATTAGTTATGAGAATTAAAAGCGCTTTATCCGTATTTTTAGCATTTTGTTTATGTTTTTATTTAATCGGATGCGAGAAAGAGAAAAACGCCGCCGACCCGTCTAAGCTTCAGGTTTATACAAGTTTTTACGGGGTTTATGATTTTGTAAGCAAAATAGGCGGCGATAAAATTCAGGTTTACAACATTGTTCCGACAGGTACGGAGCCCCATAATTGGGAGCCTACGTCGGGGGATATGATGAATTTGTCAAAGGGAGATATTTTATTCTTTAACGGAGCCGGCATGGAAAATTGGGTGGACAAGGTAAAAGCCGCCGTTGAGAATGAGAATTTGAAGTATATAAAACTTTCCGAGGGAATAGAGCTTATTAAATCAAGGCACAGTCATAAAGACGCCGGGGAAGACTCGGACCTTGACTCGATTGACCCCCATATTTGGCTTAATCCCATGAACGCCAAAAAGGAAGCCGAGACTATTAAAAACGCTCTTTCCGCCGCTGACCCCTCAAACGCTGAGTATTATAATAAAAATTATGAGGAATTCGCTAAAAAAGCCGACGAGCTTGACACAGATTTTAAAAATATGACAGATAGGGCGAAAAACAAAGCTATTGTTGTCGCTCACGAGGCATATGGCTATTTATGCGAGGCATATGGAATCGAGCAGATAGCCATAGAGGGACTTTCGGCGGACTCGGAACCATCTCCCGCCAAAATGGCGGAAATATCAAAATTTATCAAAGATAACGGTGTGAGATACATTTTTTTTGAGAAGCTTCTATCCGCCAAAGCCGCTGAGGTTATTTCGGAGGAAACAGGCGCTGAGCTTCTTGTTTTAAATCCTTTCGAGGGACTTGCTGAAGAGGATATTGAGGCAGGCGCTGATTATTTTTCTGTTATGAGGGAAAATTTTGAGAACATAAAAAAAGCTATAGAAAAATGAGAGGGCGTTTTTTTGGGGGTGTTGTTATGGATGTTATTCAGGTGAGAAATATTTCTTTTAACTATTCAGACAAGGTGATAATTAAAGATTTGAGCTTTAACGCCCAAAAGGGCGATTTTATTTGTATTGTGGGAACTAACGGCACGGGAAAAAGCACTCTTTTGAAGCTGATTTTAAATTTACTTAAACCAAGCGAGGGCAGTATTTTCATAGATGGGGAAGACTCAAGGCATTTTAAAAGTTTTCATAAAATTTCTTATGTTTCCCAAAAAGCCACTGATTTTAACTCAGACTTTCCGGCTACCGTTGAGGAAGTTGTTTCGGCGGGGCTTTATTCACGATATGGCTTTTTTAGTTTCGGAAGGAAAAAAGAACGACGGGAAAAAGTGTTTAAAGCCTTGAGGACTGTCGGAATGGAAAAATACTCGAAAAAGTTAATCGGACGTCTTTCAGGGGGACAACAACAGAGAGTTTTTATAGCCAAGGCTCTTGTCAACGACCCTCATATTATTTTTCTTGACGAGCCGACTGTGGGCATAGACGTTAAAGCCGTTGACTCTATATGTTGTCTTTTAGGAAATCTCAACAAAAAATTTGGCATTACCATTATTATGGTGACTCACGATATTTCTTCCGTGATATACCATTCAAATAAAGTGCTGTATTTAAGCGAGGACGGAAACGCTAAAATTATGGACTCAGTTCAGTTCGGGAGGGAAACAATCTCAAAACATGTCTGTCATAATTAGATTTTTTTTAACTGGCAGAGTAAGTTTTCCGCTTTTTAAGCGGGGGGGGACTTACTCTTGTATTAAGTAGGAGTGCAAGCCGGGTTGCACGGGCAACAAGCCTCACTATGGATACAAAGGCGGAACAGGGCAAATTTATTAAAACAGCGGTATTTACAGTATAACGTTTTGGAGTGAGATTTATGAATACTTTAGTCAATATTTTTTCTCAGGGGTATATGCAGAGGGCTCTTTTCGTCTCACTGCTTATTTCTGTGATTACGCCGCTTATCGGCAACGTTATTGTTCTTAAAAGACTTTCGTCAATCGGAGACGCTTTGTCACACTCAAGCTTAGCCGGAGTCGCTATCGGGCTTTGTTTTGGGTTTAACCCGACTATATCCGCCATAGTTTTTTCCGCCGTGGCGGCTATTATTATTGAGTACATAAGATATGCTTTTCCGAATTACTCGGAAATGGCGACGGCGATTATGATGTCTTTCGGTGTGGGCATAGCCGCTGTTTTCTCAGGATTTACGGGAAATGCCGCCAATTTTGACAATTTCCTTTTCGGAAGTATTATAGCGACGAGTTATTTTGATTTATATACGACGCTTGTTTTAAGCGTTATTGTCATTATTGTGATAGCCGTATTATTTAAAGAGCTTTTCTATATTACTTTTGATGAGGAGGGCGCTAAGCTGTCAGGCATAGCCGTTAAAAGAATTAATTTGATTTTTACCGTGGTTACGGCGGTGGTTGTATCTATTGCCGCGAAAACAGTAGGCGCGCTTATTATTTCCTCCCTTATGATTATACCGGTCGCCTGCGCTATGCTCATTTCAAAAAGCTATAAGTCAAACGTTATTATTTCTGTAGTTTTCGCCGTGGTCTTTACTGTTTTGGGGCTTTTGACGGCGTGCGTGTACGACCTTAAACCCGGCGGGACTATTGTGCTTATCGGCATTTTTATATTATTGATTTTATTGGGCGCAAGAAAGAAAAGGTGATTTTTTTGAATTCTCAGACAGAAAAATTTTTACAGCTTTACAAACAGCTTGAGTTTGAGGGGAGAAGAATTTATTTTCCTAACTCAAAAGAAAACGAGTCTATTATAGGCCGTCTTTTTACCGTACCCCAGCTTAAAAAGTTTAAGGAGGACCTTGATTATTGCAGGGTGGTCAGAAACTTTTTAACTCATAACCCGAAAGTAGGCGGGGTTTATCCAATTATTCCATCTTATGAGATGATTAAACTTTTGGAAAAGTGTCTTAACGTTATCTCAAATCCCCCGAAGGCTCTTGATTTCGCTGTTCCCATTGAGAGAATCTACACAGCCTCGCCGGACTCTAAATTATCAGAGGTAGTTAAGGTTATGAATTCTTTTACATACACGCATATTCCTATTATCGACGGGGAAAGGCTTATCGGAGTTTTCAGCGAGAACACCGTTTTTACATATATGTGCTATGAAAATTCCATTACTATTAATGAGGACACGGAAATCAGACAGTTTCAGAAATATATTCCGCTTGACGAGCATTTAAACGAGTATTTCGCTTTTTTGCCGGAAACAGCGTATCTTTATGAGGTACAGGAGCTCTTTAAATATACTCCGGGAAGAAAAAAGCTTCTCACGGTTATTTATATCACGAAAAATGGAAAAAGAGATGAGGAGATTATCGCTATGATTACGCCGTGGGATTTATTATAGAGCCTTTATAGCGGTAGAGTCTCTTTGGACTATATAAATCTAACCGCCGGGGATTTAAAGCGTCTTTGAGAAACAAAAATACGAATAGATTTTAACCGACAGGGGAAGTCCACTGGCTTTTAAGGCGAATACTTTCGCAGTCGGCTAAGAGAATTTTTATTATACAATGATTCGAGTAGTCTTGACCAAAAAAACAGATACTCTAACCGAAAACTTTATTGTTTATTTCGATTTTAGTATCTGTTTTTTTGTGGTTTTGTGTTTTTTAAAAAATTCATGGAGGAAAAGCGGAAAACATTTTTTTGTTATCCGCATTTATTATTATTGACAATTATTTTGATATTATACATTATTTTTTATTTATTTAATAGATGAAAATGCTTTTATAAGCATTTGTAAGTGTTTATAGAAACAGGTGAGAACTCTGTGGTCTCAATATTTTTCCTGTATTTCTATATATTATGTTATATTTTCGCGCAAATTTGTTTTATAAGTATGGGCGGCAAAAGTGTCAAATACAAGACAGCAAATCAGGGACAGCAGGTAGAAATATATATTTGGAGAGAAAATAATAACCATATACATCCACAAAGGCGGAAGGCACAGGAAATAGGTGATATTTTCGTAAAAATCCACTATTTTCCCACACTGTAAGGGAGATTTTTGCTTGCTGGAAATATGACAAACCCTTACTCAAATTGAAATTTATAGCGATAGTTCCACAGTATAAATTTCTTCTACTGGAAATGTAATTTTAACTAAACCAATAGAGACAAATTTCCCGCTCATCTTTTTGAACTCATGTAATATATAATCGCTTGCTTGAAAAAATGCTTCGGTATCATCATCCTTTGTAAGCGCTATCGTACAATGCGGAATCCAACGGTCAGGATGATACCATTCCCATCCTTTTGTATCAAAGTCACTTAAACTTTTATGCAGCTCACGCTGAAATTGATACATACTACTGTTCATCATAGGCGATACAAAAATTGTCTTTGTATCATTAAACATTCCAACTGAACCAATATAAGCAGGCATCACTTTATGTTTTTTCGCAAAAATCTTTATTTTTTCTATACATAGAGACTCATCTACATCATTGAAACAAGCTAAAGTAAGATGCGGTCTTGTCTTCCATTCTAAAAACTTTGTGCTGATTTTTTTATCCGCAATCCCTTTGGACAGCTGAAATAATTTATTTTCAGTATCTTCGTCATAATATAATTCTATCGCATATTGCATAGTCCTACCTCCCTCGAGATTCTAATTTCATATATTATAGCACCCATATATGAATTTTTCAATAGACTTCTTTTGAAACCGTGTTATTATGGTAACTTCATAAAGAAAAGAGTATTTTTTCAATGTTTCAGTGAAAGGCGTTTGTTTTTTTAAGCACCGAAAGCGTTAAAAAGCATTAATAAAACACCGTACAAAGAGGAAATAAAAATAATTTTTTTTGTTTCCTTTAAATAAGGGTGAAAGCACTCTTATAATGGTATTTCTTTGCCTCTATCATCAAGCATTACATGGGTTTTAAACGTTTTACTCGTTGAACCAATAAAAAGTATAATACTATTTTTTATCGGAAAAATTATTTTTAATAACATTAAACGGACATTTCATTAATAAATTAATATTAGTAAGTGATTTTACAGACAGGAGGTTTATTGTGAGAAAGTACATAGTTTGTTTTTTAACGCTTTTTTTAATTTGTTTTTACTCTGTTTTCCCCATTTTCGCGGAGGAAAAGAAAGAAGTATTAAAAGAGGCTGGAAGCCTCGACATTAACGCTAAGTCGGCGGTGATTATGGAGCCGATGACAGGAAAAATTTTATTTCAAAAAAATCAGGACGAAATGTTCGCTCCGGCGAGTGTTACAAAAATTATGACGCTTTTGCTTATTTACGACGCTGTTTCTCAGAAGAAAGTAAACTGGGACGATTCGGTTGTTATAAGTGAACACGCCGCCAGTATGGGCGGTTCTCAAATTTTTTTAGAGCCTAATGAGAGGCAGAAAGTGTCGGAGCTTACAAAATCAATAGCGATAGCTTCCGCAAATGACGCCGCCGTGGCTATGGCGGAGTTTATCGGGGGAAGCGAGGAAAATTTTGTCCAAATGATGAATAACAAGGCGAAAGAGCTTGGAATGAGCAACACGGTCTTTAAAAACGCCTGCGGTCTTGATACTGAGGGACATATTATGTCGGCGAAAGACATAGCCATTATGAGCAGAGAACTCCTTAAAAACTATCCCGATGTAAAAAAATATACAACAACATGGCAGGACACTATTATACACACTACTAAAAAGGGCGACACGGAATTCGGGCTTACAAACACAAACAAGCTGATTAAATGGTATGAGGGAGCCACAGGACTTAAAACAGGCTCTACGGGAAACGCGATGTACTGCCTTTCGGGCAGCGCAGAGAGAAACGGTATGGAGCTTATTGCCGTTGTTATGGGGGCGCCTGACCCTAAAGTGAGGTTTCAGGAGGTTATGAAAATGCTCGATTACGGCTTCGCCAACTATACTGTTATAAAAGGCGGGGAAAAAAACGCCAAGGCGGGAGACATACCCGTATATAAGGGCAAAGATAATTTTGTCGGGGGAATAATAAAAGACGAGATTAAAGTTGTAGTGCCTAAAGGGGCCAAATCGGATATTGAGGTGAGAAGTGAGCTTTCTCAGGGAATAGCCGCTCCTTTTGACGCCGGTTCTAAAGTCGGTGAGGCGGTGTTTTTCTATGATGGGAAAGAAGTTGGGAGGAGCGATATTGTTACGGAGAAGGCCGTTGAGAAAGCGGGACTTACGGATATTTTCAGAAAGTTAGCCATTATGTGGTTTTCATAATCGCAGTCAATGAATGTAAGAAAATACAGATAAATTAATAATAATTTTTATTATGTTTTCTTTTGCTCTTTTCCAAGATATTTGATTATATAGTAAATCAACGTGTTAATTTTTCAAGTAGTTTGACTATAAATCGGCCTTGCCGGAGTAAAATTTGATTTGCGTGAGATGAAAATATTTTTACTTGAAAATAAATGTGATTTATGATATAATATGATAGACTGGGAAATGTTAACTTATAGTCGGTTACGTTTAAAACAAATATGTTTTAAAATGAGATTAGTATAAAAAATAAATGAAAGGAAAATAAGCGTATGAAAATCAAAAGAAAAAATATTAAAAAAATTTCAGCTTTATTGATTTGTATAAGTTTAGTGGTATCGGCTGTTTTTCCGTCTTTCGCCGCGGAAAGGCTTGAAACGGGTGAAAGCCAAACAGACGGGAATATTTTAGGCGACGTCAATACGGACGGACAAATTACCGCCGAGGACGCCGCTCTCGTTTTGGAGTGGGTTCTCGGAAGAGTTGAGATGTCTGAGGAGCAAATTAATCTCGCCAGAGTCACCGGAACAAAAAATGTTGAGGTTAAAGACGTCGCCGCTATTTTGGCGAAAGTACTCGATAATTCTTTTGTTTTTATTCCTTATACCGGAGACGGAGAGGACACGACGGAAAATAAAACAGAAAGCTCAAGCGAGGTCACAACAAAGAAAGTAACTGATGATGAGACCACGAGCGAGGAAACGACAGTAAAAACGCCTGATGATGAGACCACAAGCGAGGCTACAACAGGGAAAACGCCTGATGATGAGACTACAAGCGAGAGCACAACTGAGGGAAAAACAGAAAGCTCAAGCGAGGGAACGACAGAAAAAGAGTCTGACAAAGAGACCACAAGCGAGGGAACAACAGTAAAAGAGCCTGATGAGGAAACAACGGAAGGAAAAGTAACTGACGAGGAAATTACGAGTGAGTCGACTACAAATAAGGGAAATGAGACAGAAGAAACGACTGAAAGTACGACAGAATCTAAACCACATTTAATATTCGAGATTAAGGGCGACGATTTTAAGGAGAACACAACTTTTACGGAGGATTATCAAACAGGGGATTTCACGATTAAGGCGACGGCAGATAAGACGGTGGTGATTTCCGATGATAAAGCGTCTTACGGCGGGGAAAACTTTTCAAAAAGGATAGACCTTAAAGGATCGGGCCTTGAGAGTTACAGGAGTATTTCATTTAAGGTGAATCAAAACGTACTTATAAAAGTTATAGGAAAGGGCGGAACAACGGCCAGAGAGCTCGCGCTAAGCGACGGCGGGGGAGTGCCCTTATCGATGCAGAAATTTGGCTCAACGGCGGTTTTAGGTGAGTATACTTATGAGACAAACTCTGAGAAAACTTTATATTTATACTCAACAAACAGCGGAATAAGCATTTATAAAATTGAGGTATGGGCGACGGGAGGTTCTGGCGGAAGCGAGGAAACCACGACGGAGAGCACTACCGAAACCACGACGGAGAACACGACAGAAAGTGTCACGGAGACAAAAGCCCCCGATTATTCTCTTGATTTAGGCGATACTAACGCCGGAGAGATTTCAGAGGACACGACAATCGGCAACGTCAACATATTGGCTAATCCGCAGAATAAGGTTGTTGTTACAGACGTAAACGAGGTATACAACGGCACCGAGTATAAGAAAGCTCTCTCGCTGACGTCAAACGGAAGCGTGAACGCCGGCGCTTTAAATATAAAGGTTCCGGGGACGTGTGTTATTAAAATAGCAGCTAAGGGCGGAGGAACTCTTGTTATTGAGGATAACAGGGGAGGCCTTATGGAACAGCCTATTTTGGCGGACGGCATTTCTTACTACGCTTTTAATTACAATAACGGCGAGGGGGATATTTACATTTACGCCAAGGATTTGAGCCAGAACGTTTTAATCTATTCGGTAGACGTGTTCAGCTCATATTCTAAATTCTCCCTGTCAGGATTTGGAGCGGGCAAGATTACGGGGGGCGGTTCTGTCTCGGAGTCAAGCCCAAGCTACGCGAAAGTATCAAACGCTGAGGAATTTGACACAGTGCTTTACGCTATTCAAAGCGGAAAATCAAACGTTAAAGTGATTGAGATTACAAACGATTTGAATTTAGGAATAAACGAGGTTAAAAAGGCACACCCGAATCATACCTTTAAATCAATTCAAGGGCAGGCATTTCAGGCTCTTAACAACGACATTTTAAAGGAAACGGGAATAAGCAAAATAAATTTTGACAATATAGAAAATCTTACGATTTACTCTAAAAACGGAGCTAAAATTAAACACGGCTGTTTTAATTTCTCAAGCGTCAAAAACATTATAATAAGAAACCTTGAGTTTGACGAGATATGGGAATGGGACGAAGGTTTAATAGATGAAAACAAGGAGCTTATTTTAGGAAGCGACGGAAAGCCGGAGGCTGAGCCGGGGGCTTATGACAGAAACGACTGGGACTATATGACATTTAAGAAAAAGGACGGAAGTCCGGACGGAAGCTCGAATGTGTGGGTAGACCACTGTACGTTCAACAAAGCTTACGACGGTATTTTAGACGTCAAAAACGCATCGAACAATATTGTCGTTTCATGGTGCAAAATTCAAGGCGACGATATGTCAGAGGGAAGCTGGGTAAGAAGACAGATTGAACAGCTTGAGAAAGCTTATCAGAACGACCTTACGACGGGTACTAAAACTTATCCTTTATATTATCACTTGAGAAAAGACAAAGGGTATACACCAGAGGAAATTATAAAGGTGGAGGCGCCTCAGAAAAAAGCGCACCTTATCGGCGCGGGAAATTCGGAGGACAATATGGATAAACTTTCGATTACTATAGCTAACTGTTATTACAAAGAGATTCAAGACAGGATACCGAGACTTAGGGGAGGAAATGCCCATATATTCAATACCGTTATAGACAGTTCGGAAATTTATAAAACAAAATCAGAGAAAAATTATACGGCGTCTTTACAGTATTTCCATTTCGGCGTCACAAATCAGGCCCTTTTATCCACTTGCGGAGGCGCTCTTAAAGCGGAAAACTTATATATGCTTGACGTGAGCGACCCTATGAGATTTGAGCAGGACAAAGGTTACGCCGGAAAACTTATCGCCTCTAACATTAAATATCAGCTTCACGACAAAAAAGATTTCACGAAATGGCAGTATGATTATGAAAACGCAGGAAGCGAGGACGGACTTCCAGGATTTAAACCGTATGGCAAATATACCGAGAATATAGGACCGTTCTCATGGAATGAAAGCGGTTCACCAGAATATATTAAAAACGGCGAGCTTAATTATGATTACTCATTAATCAGCCCGGAAAATCTTTTAGACGAGGTTGTTCCATTTACGGGAGCGGGCGTTATGAAAAACTGGAACGAGGAATGGCTTGTAACAAGCTATGAATAATAAAGAATAATATAAAAATCTCTTATGATAAATAGAAGATATTTATTATAAGAGATTTTTTTTACAATAAATGACAAAGTGATTATTGACTTTTTGTAATAAAATGGATATTATGTATTTATAAGTAAGTAAATAATATTTAACAAAAGGAGAGGTCACTTTGGAAAATATAAAAAAATTTTTTTTGAAAAATAAAGCGTGGTCGATAACCACGATGGCTATGGCTGTTATTATCGCGGCTCTTACCGTTGGACTTATAAGCTCTGGCGGACAGTCAGAAATAGAGGCGTATCAACAAAAAGCGAAAGAACTTGAGACGAGCGTAGCGTCTTTAAATGAGGAAAGGTTATCCCTTGAGAACAAAAACGCCGAGCTTTCGGGGAAAGTCAGCGAATATGAGAAAAACGCCTCAAATTTTAATGAGCGGATTGAAGAGCTTACAAAATACAAGGATACCTATAAAGAACTTGAGTCAAAATATAATTCTCTAAAGGCTGACTATGACAAGGTTTCCGCTGAGAACGTTTCTTTAAAGGAAAAGGCGGAAAGTATTGAGCAGGCGTCAAACGCCATAAGCCAAAAGGCGAGCGCCAGTACAACAAGCTCAAACACGACAAGCCAAAAGGCAGGCTCAAGCCCCATAAGCTCAAGCACCAGCAAGAACACTGTGAGCGCAAGCTCCTCCGCAGAGACGGACAAGTCTTATACCGTTTATATAACAAATACGGGAGGAAAATATCACAGCGGCGGATGCAGGTATTTAAAAAAGAGCAAAATAAGTATATCAAAGAGCAAGGCCGAGGCTCAGGGATATTCACCGTGCAAAGTATGCAAGCCATAAGAGGCGGTAAATTTTAAGGAAGCATCGCACAAAGAAGAAATAAAAATAATCTTACGAAAAAATACGCTCCTAACAAAAAAGCGTTTTCGTTTAAGTGGGATTAAAAATCCCACACTTCCGCTAAATAAGT
>CANOGI010000045.1 GCA_947565475.1 uncultured Eubacteriaceae bacterium | reverse complement strand
CATAAGTATAGACGGAATCCCTACAGAATAAATAGTTTTTATAGTTTTTAAATGAGGGCGAAACCGTTTAAAACTAAAATTTATTTCCTTGTTCTTCTTCAAATTAAAATATATGGCAAGTCCCATGGCTATAATCTGCCCCGCTACCGTGGCGATAGCCGCGCCCGCTACTCCCATTTCAGGAAATCCGTATAAACCGAAAATAAGTAGAGGGTCTAAAATTAAATTTATGATAGCCCCCGTTCCCTGGGTTATCATAGCATAGAAAGTTTTTCCCGTAGACTGGAGAAGCCTCTCAAAAGTCATCTGCCCGAAAAGAGCGAAAGATAATACAGAACATATACTTAAATATGAAACTCCATATTCGATTATTTCCGGATTGTCGGCAGATTGTCCGTTAAAAAACATTCTTACGAAAAACAAACCAAAAATAATAAAAATAAGAGCGCTTATAAAAACAAGCATAATACCGTTTGTAGCGGCCCTGTTTACATTTCTTCGGTTGTTCTCACCAAGGCTTCTTGATAAAAAAGCGTTTATACCAACGCCCGTTCCCGAACCTATGGCAATCATAAAGGTTTGGACAGGAAAGGCGAGGGATACCGCCGAGAGAGCGTCTTCACTTATTTTAGAAACGAATATACTGTCCACAATATTATATAGCGCCTGCACAAGCATTGATGCCATCATAGGAAGGGCCATCGACATCAAAAGCTTGTTTATAGGCAACACACCCATTTTATTTTGTTGTTTGTCTTGTTCTATGTCCAAAAAAATTCCTCCTTTTCTAAAAATAGTTAATACTACAGCGAATTAATAAAAATGAATAATCAAACTATAATAAACCTGATATTCAAAAATACTCATAACCCTCGGCGGATAACTATGCCTAATACAAAAGTAAATATCACCCGATTGAAAAAAAGTCGGGCTTTCTCAGTCGGCTAAAAACTTTTCTATAGCTTTTCTAAAATTCCCGCTAATCGCTATAATATAAAAACATCTCAATACTATATACGTAACACTAAAATCCATAGTCTGGTCAATACTACTCGAATTTTTGTATAACAAAAATTCTCGTAACCAACGGCGAAAGTGCTCGCCTTTGTATTCAAAGTAAGTTTACACTCCCTTGAATACAAGTATAAGTACCCCCAGGCTTAAAAAGCAAGGGACTTCCTCCGTGGGTTAAACTTTATCAGTTCCCCGCATTTTTCTAAAAAAATCACTCATCAGTTCCCCGCATTCCTCTTGCATAACTCCCTCTGTTATTTTAACTCTGTGGTTTAATCCATCACAGTCTAAGATATTTAATACAGAGCCCCCGCAGCCAGCCTTTTTGTTTCTCGTTCCAAAAACAACTTCTTCTATTCTCGCCTGAACTATAGCCCCGGCACACATAGGACACGGCTCTACAGTCACAAAAAGTATACATTTCTCAAGACGCCAGTCGTCTATCACTTCACAGGCCTCGTTTATCGCCTCAATCTCAGCGTGAGACAATGGGTTTTTCCTTCCGTTTCGTTTGTTGTATCCTTTTCCTATTATTTTGCCATCATACGCTATAACACAGCCGATAGGCACCTCGTTCTCGTCATAGGCAAGTTTAGCCTGCTCAATAGCTTTCCTCATATAATAATTATAATCCATTTTAACACTTCCGATATTAAAAGTCTCGTTATAAAAACCTTCGCATATATAAAAGGCGTATCCGCCATAAAAATATGACCGTACGCCTTTTTTTAGAAACTCTCAACTATATTATTACTTTCGCTCAACAGGGAAATTATAATTTGAATCCAATACCTTCTTGAGAATCATAGAAGCGTCAGCCGCTGTAAACTCATTCGGTTTTTTAGCTTCCTCATTAATCTGAGCGTTTTTAAATCCATCGTCGGTAATATTCGCCGACGCTGGGTTAAGTACATAATTAAGCATCATAACAGCGTCGTTTACATCTCTTACGCCGTCGTTGTTTACGTCGCCGTAAAGTATGTCAGGTTCAGGGTCTCCTGAATCCGAGAATAAAAACGCCATATGTTCAGGAGAGGCGATTCCTGTTCCTCCAACACGTACAAAATAATTATTCCCTTTCACGGCGCTGTCTGAGAGATAAAAGTCTAAAGAAAAGCTTCCGTCAGCTCCTACGGTAAAATTGTCTTTTTGGTCGATATAAACTATAGTATCCATATCAAAGCCCTCGTTTTTAATACCGGTTGACATAACCGTAAGGCTCTGAGAAGAGGCGGCATTGCCGATTACTCCGGTAACACTTACCTTTTCTGTAGTTTTATCATATTTCGCCGTTTTAATTTCTATAGTAGTATCATCAGCGGCATATACCCCGATTGAACTGGCTGTCAGCATAACTCCGGCGAGCAAAGCTGAAAATAATTTTTTCATTTTATTAAACCCCCATTCTAAAATAATAAATAAGTTAAATACTGTCTGTATTTTCCCTCTGTAAAACTTTAACCGTAAATAATAAAAATACATTTGTAAAAACCGCTTAATAGGCTTTAAATACTGTATTCTTGGTCTCTACAGCAAATACTTACACTTACGTAAAAAAAATTATAGCATAAAAATTTAAAATTGTCAAATGTTATAAAACAATCATTTCCTTAAATAAGTTGTTCAAAGGCTATCCGTATATTTGTCTCATAAAAATACTTATATCCCATAGCGGATAATTCTTACTTTGTATTCACTGGGAGTTTGCGCTCCCGCCGAATACAAGAATAAACATTCCGCTTAACGAAAGAAAGAAAAGCGGGGTTTATAGAACGTTTTTCCTCTCTCCATAATAAATTTATCAAATTTGTTGTCATCTTAAAGGAGTTTCACATACACCCTAAAACCTTTTTAAATTTCTCAACAGAATTATTTAAAATAAGCTCATCAGGAAAATCCATTTTTTCCGTAAGCTTCTCCACCTCTTTAAAATTACCGATATTGGTATGAAAATGAGAGTCGCTTCCAAAAATAACAAAGACCTCCCGTTTTTTGCATTCCTCAATAATTTTTAAAATAGTATCAGGCCCGTCATAACGCCCGTTTTCAGGAGATAGCGACGTGTTATTAAGCTCTAATACGGTTTTTGTCTCCCGGGCGGCGGAAACGACTTTCTCTATATCAAAAGGATAGCGGGGGTCTCCCGGGTGCCCGATTATTTTTATATAAGGGTTTCTCATCGTATTTATAATACATTCCGTATTTCCCTCAAAAGACATAGGCTTAATACAAGGTATATGCAAACTGGCTATTACCACGTCAAGCTTTTTCAGTATTTTCTCAGGCAAATCGACTTTTCCGTCTTTATTTAAAATATTAAGCTCCGCCCCTTTTAAAACCTCAACACCATAAAGTTCCTTAGGAATTACGTTTAAATTTAAAAAATGAAGATAAGAACAGCTTCCGGGCATTTTAGGGGCATGGTCTGTTATAGCTATAAGCTTCAAGCCTTTTTCCGAGGCGGCTTTGGCGCATTCTGTCACACTGCTGTAGGCGTGCCCGCTTGAAATTGTATGACAATGCGCGTCGAGAACATATTTTCCTTTCATTTTCTCAAGTCCTTTCGGATATAAAATATCGTCGGCATAACCGGACTAAAAACGGTGATATTTGGTCACCGTTTATTATATCATTATTTTACCTATGTACATATTTTATTCTGTGTTGTATAATAAACGTAGGAGAAACGCTTATTTTTTGAAAAATAATCTTTAATTTTGGAGAAACAACAGTTTTAAGTCTGTCAAAAGCTCTCTAAACCGACGGCGCTTCTATATTCAAGTCACATCTCCCGCTCTCTCTGAATATAAGAGTAAACGCTCCGCTTAATAGGCAGAAACTTGCCATGTTGGTTAAACAATGATTTTTAACTAAAGTCGCTCTTCGTTTCCCATGATTAATCCGCGTTTCCTTAATACTAATCTCAAATAAAAACAAAACGGCAAACCCACAGTCTTTAAGTTATCGCGTATAGGGGCTCCCCTATACTAAGTTAAGACTGCTCGAATTTTTGTATAACAAAAATTCTCCTAACCGACGGCGAAAACATTCGCCTTTGTATTCAAAGTGAGCTTGCGCTCCCCCTGAATCCTCTGTCGGTTAAAAAAATAATTTGATGTAATTTCGTCGTTTAATTAAGTTGAGACTGGTATGAGATATTCTCAAAACAAAAGCATAGGCAGGGTTGGTAATATGAAAATCTATAAAGATGTTTTCGTGTCTGAAAAAAAAATAATTGACGTATTTTGTAATATGTGCGGTCAAAAAATCGAGAAAGTTAATAACGACACTTTTTGCGACTACTTCCATGCAATCAAAGAATGGGGTTATTTTTCCGATATGGACACCAAAAAACATTCTTTTGATTTGTGCCAAAATTGTTATAAGAAACTAATCAGTCAATTTGAAATTTCAGTCACGGAGGAAAATCAAAAAAACGAGGGTTTAAACGACTAACGTTGTTTTCGTAAATAACAGACGGCGATTAACGCCGTCTGTTTAAACCCATCGTCATACCTATTATTTCGCTACTATATTTACTATTCTGCCTGGGACATAAATCTCTTTAACAATATTAAGCCCGTCAAGCTTCGCTCCAAGTTTTTCTTTAGCTATTCTCAGGGCGTTTTCTTTCGTCTCGTCCGCTGATACAAAGACACTTTCCCTAAACTTTCCGTTTATTTGAACAGCTATCTCCACAGTATCCTCTTTCAGCTTCTCCTCGTCATATTCAGGCCACTCCCGCTTGAACACGCTTTTGTCGTTTCCGAGAGCCTCCCACATTTCCTCCGCTATATGAGGCGTAAACGGGGCTAAAAGAGTGACTATTGTCTCAAGTGTCTCTTTATCCGCTCCGCCGATTTCTTTCGCCTTTGCGGAAATCTTGTTGGTAAATTCCATAAACCCGCTTACCACTGTGTTAAGAGTAAGCGCCTCAAGTCTGTTCGTAATCTCGTATATCATTTTATGACGGAGCTGTTCAAGCTCTTTGGTAGGAGGTATAATTTTATCTTTATACTCGTCAATAAATTTCCAAACCTTGTTTAAATATCTGTAAACACCGTCAATTCCTCTGTCGTCCCATTCCGAATCAACTTCCGGCGGTCCTACGAAAAGCTCGTACATTCTTAGTGAGTCACAGCCGTATTTTTCAACAAGCTCATCGGGAGAAACGACATTTCCCTTAGACTTGCTCATTTTAGCGCCGTCCTTGTTAATCATTCCCTGGTTAAAAAGACGCAAGAAAGGCTCGTCAAAATCAACCACTCCGATGTCAAAAAGGAATTTTGTGTAAAATCTGGCGTAAAGAAGGTGTAAAACGGCGTGTTCTATACCGCCGACATACATATCAACGGGAAGCCACTTTTTAAGCGCCTCGCTTCCGGCGAGTTCCCTGTCGTTATTAACATCGCAGTAGCGGAGATAATACCATGACGACCCTGCCCACTGAGGCATAGTGTTCGTCTCTCTTTTAGCTGGTCCCTTACAGTTAGGACATGTTGTGTTCACCCATTCGTCAATAGCTGAGAGAGGTGATTCTCCGGTACTTGTCGGCTGATATGACTCGACGTTCGGAAGCTCCACTGGAAGTTCGCTTTCCGGCACAGGAACAATTCCGCACTTTTCACAGTGAATAAGGGGAATAGGCTCGCCCCAATATCTCTGACGGGAAAATACCCAGTCCCTTAGTTTATAATTAACTGTTTTCTTGCCGATACCCCTCTTCTCAAGAAAATCGGGAATTTCTTTTTTCGCTTTCTCCGACGGCATACCGTTAAACTCCTCAGAATTTATCATAATCCCGCTTTCTGTATAAGCCTCGGTAAGATCCCTCTCAGGCTCACCCTCTTTTTTTATAACCTGAATAATAGGAAGATTAAATTTTTTAGCGAACTCAAAATCCCTGTCGTCGTGAGCGGGAACACACATAATAGCGCCGGTGCCATAATCTGAAAGCACATAATCCGAAACCCAAACAGGAACTTTCGCCCCATTTAAAGGATTAATGCCGTAAGAGCCTGTGAAAACGCCTGTTTTTTCCTTGTCTGTCATACGGTCAACGGAGGATTTTGTACTCGCGTCAAAAATATACTTGTCCATTTTCTCTTTGTATTCTTCCGTAGTAATGTCCTTGATTACCGGATGTTCCGGGGCAAGCACCATAAACGTTGCTCCGTAAAGAGTGTCTGGCCGTGTTGTATATACTTTTATCTCTTTGTCGCTTCCATCTATCTTAAAATCTATCTCAGCGCCGTAACTTTTCCCAATCCAATCAGACTGCATTTTTTTAACTTTTTCCGGCCAATCAAGCTTTTGAAGGTCGTTTAAAAGACGCTCAGCGTATTTTGTTATTTTAAGCATCCATTGCCTGAGGTTTTTCTTTGTAACGGTGGAACCGCAGCGGTCACATACCCCGTTGGTAGCTTCCTCGTTGGCGAGAACCGCTTTACAGCTGTCGCACCAGTTAAGAGGCATTTCCTTTTCATAGGCAAGTCCGTTTTTAAACATCTGAATAAAAATCCACTGAGTCCATTTATAATATTTGGGGTCTGTGGTATTAACCTCCTTGTCCCAGTCGTATACGGCGCTTATCTCGTGAAGCTGCCTTTTAACGTTAGCTATACTGTTCTTTGTCGCCACTGATGGGTGAGTTCCCGTTTTAATGGCGAAATTCTCAGCGGGAAGACCAAAAGCGTCCCAGCCCATGGGGTGTAAAATCTCAAATCCCCTCATTATTTTATAACGGCTTATAACGTCGCTTAAAACATATCCTCTCCAATGTCCAACGTGAAGACCGTTGGCGGAAGGATATGGGAACATATCAAGACAATAATATTTAGGCTTGTCCGTATTCGTCGGGTTGACCGGATTTTCTTTCCAGATTTTACGCCATTTCTTTTCAATTTCCTTATAATTGTAACGTGTGCTCATATATCATATTTCTCCTTCAAACGTAAAATATACTATAACTATTTTATAACAATATATAAAAAAATACAAGTTTTTTTAAAAAACAGATAAAACAGATTACGCCCCTTCCAAAAGCCTCCATCCCTCTCAGAATCCTTATACCTGCCCTATAAAACCTCCGTGGCTACCTCGCTAATTCCTCCATAACTTTTTTGGCGTTGTCTATCCTTTGGCTCATAACGGCAATACCCATATATCTGGTTTCCTGCTCAAACCCTTTATAATCCTTTAAAGCGGAAGTGGTGTTCTTGGTTGATAATCCAAAAGGTCTCTTCTTCCCCTCCGTATCGTCACAGTACAGAAGTATGCCCATTTTATCAAACTCATCAAGCTCCTCTTTAGTGTAAACAAGGTCAAGTGGAATAATATTCCCGTCTTTGGCGAAATTTGAGAAATAATCAAAATCCATTTTCTCATTTCTTCCCGTAATAATTATGTCGAGTTCTCTGGCGTATAAAACCATACTGAATTTTTGGTCCATATCCACAGCGACAGTCGGGTCCGCCTCTGAGGAATAATATGAGGTAAATTTAACGTCGAGATTTTCCCCCGCCGGCACAAACTTCTCCGTAAAATCAGCGGATAGATTCCCCGTCACCTCTGAATTAACATAGTCGTCATAAAAAGCGACCCAAGCGTAAGGCTTTGGCGACGGGTTTATAAAAACGTCGTTGATAAGCCAACCCGTAATAACTAAAACAA
Organism: uncultured Eubacteriaceae bacterium; assembly: GCA_947565475.1. Classification (GTDB taxonomy): domain Bacteria; phylum Bacillota; class Clostridia; order Lachnospirales; family CAG-274; genus MGBC114079. Next base: position 4,071 of record CANOGI010000045.1, on the reverse strand, counting down.
ACAGCGTCAAAAAAAATTGTACTTTGTAATATTCCCATAAATGTTCCGCCTTCTTTTTAAAAGGCATTTTCTTAAATTCGTCACTCATCTATTCCGTTCCTTTCGTATCAGCGGAATTTATCTTTTTAAGCACCCTTATAAGAGCGTCTTTAGAAGTTTTCCACGGTTCGTCTTTATATCTGTAATCAAATTTATTTATAAACCACTCAATTTCTTCCTCAAGTCTTTTTAAATTTTTAATCTGTATAGAAGAAATTGTCTCAAAAAAATCCCTGTAACTCTCCTTTGTTAGTTTTTCCTCACCTTTCTCAATAAGCATAGAAAAGTGTTTAAGGCAAAACCCATTTGACTTCTCAACCATTTCTTTAGTCTCCGGCTTACTTTGCCACATATAAAAAAAAGTGTCCGTATATCGTTCAAAAGTATTGTTAATTCTGTTGCAAACAAAGCAGGAATTTGTTATATTATTAAGATATGATGAAACAGGATTATTTGTCTCCTTGCTTTTTCCAAAGAGCTTCTTTTTGGGTTTATCAAAAGATAAAGAAAATATTTTCTTATCAAGTTCCGAGTTAATCTCCATCAAATGGGTATAAAGCATTAAAGCGACGCCTAATCTGTTTTGCTTCTCATACATTAGCTTTATGTGCTTCTCACAAAAACCTGTTTTGTCAGTCTCAAGGCGGATTGTATCAGTCATATAGGCCGGCCCCAAAATATATTCGACAGACTCTTCCTCAAGAGCGTTCAGCATATTGCAGAAAGGGCACTCCCCGCCTTTCGAAAACCCGTCGGTTACGGGAATTGTGTATATATGTTCTTTCAAAAAAACGCCTCCTTATAAAACACAGAGCGCTCTAAAGTCAAGGCACGCTCTAAAACAACAGCGTTATAAATAATTATATCATACCTTCAAAAAGAAAGGAATAAAAAAATGAAATATTATGAGCAAGATGATAAAATAACAATCGAGGACATAGACAGCTTCGATATTGAGCAGATACTTGAATGCGGTCAGTGCTTTCGGTTTAATAAACTTGATTTAAAGGAATATATCATTATAGCCCAAGGCAAAGTCCTTCATATTGAGCAAAAAGAGGATAAAATAGATTTTTACCCCTGTACAAAAGACGACTTTGAGAATATATGGATAAAATATTTTGAGCTTGACAGAGATTATATGGAAATAAAAGAAATATTATCTAAAGACGATGTTCTGAGAAAAGCCGTGGCTTTTGCCCCCGGTATAAGGATTTTAAAACAAGACCCGTGGGAATGTCTCATCTCTTTCATAATTTCTCAGAATAACCGAATTCCTATGATAAAACAAGTAATTAAAAACATTTCCGAAAAATACGGTGAGAAAACAGAGGATTATTTTTTATTCCCATCGTTAGAACAGTTAAAAAAAGCGTCGACAGAGGATTTAATGAGCTGTAAAACAGGCTTCAGGGCAAAATATATTATAGACGCGGTAAAAAATGTTTCCGAGAAAACCGTCGATTTTAAAGAACTTGAAAACCTGCCGACGTGTGAGGTTCGCCAAAAGCTTATGAAAATAAAAGGAGTCGGCGAGAAAGTGTCTGACTGCGTTATGCTTTTCTCAATGGATAGAAAAGAAGTCTTTCCCACTGACGTATGGGTAAAAAGAGTAATGGAATATTTCTACTTTGACGAGAAAGACACAAAAATAAAAGAAATACATAGTTTCGCCGAGGAAAAGTTCGGAAAATACGCCGGATTTGCCCAACAATATCTTTTCCACTACGCGAGACAAATGAAAATAGGAACAAAATAAAAATTAAAGAAAATAAACAAAAAACATAGAAAATAAAAGAAAACACGGAAAAATCTTTATTAAACAGCTAAAAATGGACGTTTCGTGGCGTTGCATAAATAAACTCGTTATTCTAATATATTATTTGTGATTAGCACTCTTGTTTAGTGAGTGCTAACAAGACGAAAATTATTTTTTGATAAAACTTTGGGAGGTAATGCAAAATGAATCTTAAACCTTTGGGCGACAGAGTGGTTATTCAACAGTTAGAAGCGGAAGAAAAAACAAAATCAGGAATAGTGCTTCCTACACAGGCTAAAGAGAAACCCCAGGAAGCTGAAGTCGTTGCTGTAGGTCCCGGAGCGACAGTTGACGGAAAAGTCGTTCCTATGCAGGTTGTGCCTGGAGATAAAGTAATATACTCAAAATACGCCGGTACTGAAGTAAAAGTTGACGGCAAAGAATATATTATTGTAAAAGAAAGCGATATTTTAGCTATAGTAGAATAGTAAAATAAAAATAATCAGGAGGTTTAATTAAAATGGCAAAAGAAATTAAATACGGCATTGACGCGAGATCCGCTTTGGAAACAGGCGTAAACAAACTCGCTGACACAGTTAAAGTTACCCTTGGACCAAAAGGAAGAAATGTTGTTTTAGGTAAAAAATTCGGTTCTCCTTTAATCACAAACGACGGTGTTACAATAGCGAAAGACATAGAGCTTGAGGACCCCTTTGAGGATATGGGCGCTCAGCTTGTTAAAGAAGTTGCCACAAAGACAAACGACATCGCCGGAGACGGTACAACTACCGCTACTGTTTTAGCTCAGGCTATGATTACAGAGGGACTTAAAAACATAACAGCCGGAGCCAATCCCGTTATTTTAAGAAAAGGTATGAATAAGGCTACAGAGGCGGCCGTTGAGGCTATCGTTGGTATGAGCCAGAAAGTTGACGGAAAAAATCATATAGCGAGAGTAGCGGCTATCTCCGCTTCTGATGAGGAAGTTGGCGAGATGATTGCCGACGCTATGGAAAAAATCTCAAACGACGGCGTTATCACTGTTGAGGAATCAAAAACAATGAATACCGAACTTGAGCTTGTAAAAGGTATGCAGTTTGACAGAGGTTACCTTTCAGCGTATATGTCAACGGATATGGAGAAAATGGTTGCCGAGCTTGATGACCCGTATATCCTTATAACAGATAAGAAAATCTCAAATATTCAAGACATTTTGCCTATTCTTGAGCAGATTGTTCAGGAAGGCAAGAAACTTTTGATTGTCGCGGAAGATATAGAGGGAGAAGCGCTTACTACTCTTATCGTAAATAAATTAAGAGGAACATTCACATGTGTTGCCGTAAAAGCTCCTGGATTCGGCGACAGAAGAAAAGAAATGCTTCAGGACATCGCTGTTTTAACAGGCGGTACTGTTATCTCTGAAGAACTCGGATACGATCTTAAAGAAACTACTGTAGACCTTCTTGGACACGCTAAAACAATTAAGGTTTCAAAAGAAAACACCATAATCGTTGACGGCGCCGGAGATAAAAACGAGATTTCAGCGAGAGTAAATCAAATTAAAGAAAGCATTTCCGTTACAACATCTGATTTTGATAAAGAGAAACTTCAGGAAAGACTCGCTAAGCTTGTAGGCGGAGTCGCTGTTATAAAAGTTGGCGCCGCTACCGAAACAGAGCTCAAGGAAAAGAAACTTCGTATGGAGGACGCTCTCGCGGCTACCCGCGCCGCTGTTGAGGAAGGAATAATAAGCGGAGGCGGAGCGGCTTATATCCACTGTATCCCAGACGTTCAAAAAGTTGTTGACAGTCTTGACGGAGATGAGAAAACAGGAGCGGCTATTATCTGTAAAGCTCTTGAGGCTCCGCTCTGCCAAATCGTAAGCAACGCCGGACTTCAGGGTGCCGTAGTCGTAAACGAGGTTAAAAACAACACTAAAAACTCATACGGCTTTAACGCTCTTACAGGAGAATACGTTGATATGATTGACAGTGGTATTCTTGACCCTGTAAAAGTTACTAAAAGCGCGTTGTTAAATGCGACAAGCGTAGCGTCTACACTTCTTACAACCGAGTCCGTAGTCGCTGATATAAAAGAACCTGAGCCCGCTATGCCAGCCGGAGCACCGGGAATGGGAATGATGTAAGAGAAAAATACTAATAACCAAAAGTGGGTGTGAAAAAGTGAATTTTTCACACCCACTTTTGCGGGAAATGTATACATTTCCCGCCAATTATTTAATGAAGAAACCAGCTATTTTTTTTCCGCGCCAA